>JBDUDE010000412.1:0-4100 GCA_040003105.1 Mucilaginibacter sp.
ATTGCGAGCGAGGTACGAGCGCGGCAATCGCGAACTTTACAGGGCAGACCTGCTTAGTTCGCGATTGCTTCGTTCCCCGCAATGACAATTTGGGGGATTATTAAATAACAAAAGCTCCATCCGTGATTGGCGGATGGAGCTTTTGATTTGGATATATGATGGAGTCGGGGAGTTTTTCAGGTATTATGCATTGCGCTCCCCTGGGTGTGAATTTTAGTTGTTCATTTTGGCTATATGGTAACAGTCATAAGCCAATAATCTGTTATAATCGTTTGCGACGCTTTTATAGCTGAAGGCATCAATCAAAGTGCCGATACCTAAAAAACCGCCGGTTATTAAAAACAGCAAGCCTAAAAGTATCTGGTTGGTCATGAAACGTTGTATGCCGGCCAGGCCCATGAAGCCAAATAGTGTTGCTACTAAAACGTCCGTCGGGTTTTTACGGCGGCTGGTGTAAACGGCCATAAAAGTTGTCATTTGGTTTTGAGTTAACCCGGCAGATGCATGATGAATAAAGCTGTATTCATCCATTGTGATGCCTGGAAATGCTGCGTATGAGTTTTGATAAGTATTCATTTCATTACCAGATTTAGTTTTCATTCAATTAACTATGATGTAAAACTATGGCTTGGCGCGTCCAACGGCAATGTGAATTAGGTTAGTGACTGTAACTTGTCGGTAAATGGTGGTTTTTTGGCGGTGAATAATTAATGTGCGGTCCCGATAGTTATCGGGATTGGATGTGCGGTGGGGAATTATGTCACGCTGTTCCGTTTTACCACACCGAACACCCCGAACAAAATGGAACATGCTGATTATTAAATATCTCCAATTTTTTACTTTTGAAACGCCCTGATAATCAGTGATTTAACTTAGTGTTTACAGGCGGGGTTTACAGTATAGCCCGGAACAGTTATAATTTACTGATATCCAATATATTATAAAAATAAAGGGCTTTACACCTGTAAACCCGCTGGGATTTACAGTACAACTTGTATGACGGTTTTGACTTTTTTAACTGAACACCCGGAACGCTAAGAAATATGCTGATTATCACGAATTTTACTTTTTCGCCTTACTCCGTACTGCGTTCCTGTTCATTAACCTATGAAAATCACAGAACCGACAGTTTATAAAAATTGACGCCAGCGCCTGGTACCTGGCCGGAAATCAAATAAAAAAGCCTTCGATGTGTTCGCACAAAATTAAATCCTCATCTTCTTCCGAAATTTCATCTAACTCATTAAATGGGGCGAGACTGATATAATAACCCTCTTTTGATTTAAAGAACTTATAGCTTTCAACCGTGTAAAAATTGTAGTTATTACTATATGAAAATTGGTATCGGATTATACCCGTAAAGTGAATCTTTAGTTGTTTGCCGCCTTTTATCGAATTAAAATACACATCAATACATAATTGATATTCATGTTCGTAAATATCAAACCTGCTAATAGTAGAATCGTGGATATAATAACTACCACTATTGATTTTTAATAATTCGTCGTCTTTATAAGTTACTTCCATAAAAAAGGCTCCCATAAGGAGCCTTCAAATTACAAATACTTTATAAACTTTCTAGGTTATGCCGATATGCTTTTTTTTTCATCCGCACATCCGCACATCAAAAAATCCGCTTATCCATCTCACGTCCCGTATTCCGGCGTAGTTACTTCGCTTTCTTCAAACTCGTAATCGGTTAATGGAGGACATGAACAGATTAGCGTCCTATCGCCATAAGTATCGTTAACCCTACCAACTGATGGCCAGAATTTGTAGGCAGCCACGTAAGGCAGCGGGAATGCAGCTTTTTGGCGGCTATAAGGATGTTCCCATTCGTTGGCAGTAATTACTGCCGCGGTATGCGGTGCATTTTTCAGCGGGTTATCAGTTTTATCCAACAGGCCTTTTTCTACATTGTCAATTTCGTGACGGATAGCTATCATCGCATCGCAAAAGCGGTCGAGCTCGTGCTTGGGCTCCGATTCAGTTGGTTCAACCATTACAGTGCCCGCAACCGGGAAGGATACAGTAGGGGCGTGGAAGCCATAGTCCATCAGGCGTTTGGCGATATCAGTAACCTCGATGCCGAAATTCTTGAATGCACGGCAATCCAATATCATTTCGTGTGCGCAGCGGCCATTGGTGCCGGTGTATAATACCGGGTAGTGGTGCTCTAAACGGGTTTTGATATAGTTGGCGTTTAATATGGCATAACGGGTAGCATTGGTTAAACCGTCGCCGCCCATCATGGCGATGTATGCATGTGAGATAATCAATATAGATGCCGAGCCCCACGGCGCTGATGATACGGCATGGATCGATTTGCCTTTGTCGATATCAACAACCGCATGTCCCGGTAAGTAAGGAACCAAATGTTTGGCTACGCCGATTGGCCCCATACCCGGACCGCCGCCACCATGCGGGATACAAAATGTTTTATGCAGATTAAGGTGGCAAACGTCAGCCCCAATATTAGCGGGACTTGTTAAGCCTACCTGTGCATTCATGTTAGCGCCGTCCATGTAAACCTGGCCGCCGTTTGCATGAATGATTTCGCAAATCTCGATGATAGATTCTTCGAATACGCCATGGGTCGACGGGTAAGTAACCATCAAACATGACAGTTCGTTTTTGTATTGTTCGGCTTTTGCCTTTAAATCTGCAACGTCGATGTTTCCATTATCATCGCACCTAACTACTACAATCTTCATCCCGGCCATAGCTGCAGACGCAGGGTTTGTACCGTGTGCCGATGACGGAATTAAAGCAATATTACGGTGACTATCGCCCCTGTCGTTATGGTAAGCGCGGATAACCATCAAGCCGGCATACTCGCCTTGTGCACCAGCGTTTGGCTGCAGGCTCATGGCTGCAAAGCCGGTAATTTCGCTTAGCCAGCTGTTCAGTTCATCAAATAACTGCATGTAGCCGCCAACCTGGTCGGTTGGTGCAAAGGGGTGCATTTTGCTGAATTCGGCCCAGGTAACCGGGATCATTTCGGTTGTGGCATTCAGCTTCATGGTACACGAGCCTAGTGCTATCATGGAGTGACAAAGCGAAAGGTCTTTTGCTTCCAGCGATTTTATATAACGCAGCATTTCGTGCTCCGAATGATGCGAGTTAAATAAAGCGTGTGTAAGGTAAGCCGAGGTGCGCTGCAAGTCAGCCGGGATAACTGTAGTTAAGTTTCCTTTCAGCTCATCAAAGCTTACATCGTTTAAAGTTTTGCCTTTAACACGTGCAAAAAAGCGAACAATGGTTTTAATATCTTCCGGCGATGCGGTTTCGTCGATCGAAATGGTAACAACCGAACCTTTAAAATTAAAGTTCATTTCGTTGTTAATGGCCTCGGCATGCACTGGGCCGGCAAGGTTGCCCAAATCAAATTTCAGCGTATCAAAATAAGTATCGTTTAATTGTTCGTAGCCCAATTGTTTTAAGGATTCAGCCAACAAAATGGTCAATCCGTGTATCCTTTCGGCAATCAGCTTAACACCTTTGGGGCCATGATAAACGGCATACATACCAGCCATGATAGCCAATAATGCCTGAGCGGTACAAATGTTCGAAGTCGCCTTATCCCTGCGGATATGTTGTTCGCGGGTTTGCAGCGCCATACGCAATGCATAGTTGCCTGCGCTATCAATAGTAACGCCAATTATGCGGCCGGGAATAGAGCGTTTGTATTCTTCTTTAGTGGCAAAAAATGCTGCGTGCGGCCCGCCAAAGCCCATTGGTACGCCAAAGCGCTGGGTACAGCCAACCACAATGTCGGCACCCCACTCACCAGGAGGGGTGAGCAGCACCAGGCTCATTATGTCGGCAACAACGGTTAGTTTAATGCCTTTTTCGTGACCCTTTGCCGCAAAGTCTTTATAATTATAAACAGCGCCATTACCTGCTGGGTATTGAACAATTGCGCCAAACATGCTGTCGGTTAATTCAACAGTTTGATGATTGCCAATCAACAGCTCGATGCCATAAGGCTGGGCGCGGGTTTTTAAAATATCAATAGTTTGAGGGAATACCTCTTCGGATACAAAGAATACGTTTGCAGTTGCATTTTTGCGCGTGCTGTATTGCATAAACATGGCTTC
>JBDUDE010000530.1:0-4098 GCA_040003105.1 Mucilaginibacter sp.
TCAGGGTTTAAGCCTCAATCAAATTTCAACCAGTTTGCCGGTAAATTCGTTGCGGGGTATAAAGCACTTAAAGTTCCGCAATTAGAGCTCAGCTATGTGAATATGCTGAAACAAATAAAATCGACAGAAGAAATCAAAAAGCAAACAGATTTTTTTGAGTCGATAAAATCTGAACAAAAGAAAATCAGCACAGCAGGCCTAACCGCTGGCCAAATGCAGGATTATGAATTGATTGCCTACGAAACCGACCTAAACCTGGAACGCCTGGTGCTGGAAAAGCAATGGGCGGCTAATAAGCCTAAAGAAATTTCGGCTGCTGGTTTGCATTCTATACCTAATGGCAAGGCCTGGTATGCCTACTTTTTAAAAACGTGGCTAAGCGCAAATGTTACGCCCGATGAGATTTACAAATTCGGCCTTAGCGAGGTTGAAAGGGTAAAGGGACATATTGAAACCATACGCAAGCAAAGCGGGCTAAATGAAGACGCATTTTACAAACACCTGAATGATAAGGAGTTTTTTATTGCCGACCCGAAAGAAGTGCAAAAACAGTTTGAACATACTAAGGATATTGTTTACAGCCACCTTGGCAATGTGTTTAGTCCGCGTAAAATACCGGCCTTAAAAATTGAACAGGGTGCCAACACAGCCATGGCACAAACGCCGGGCTATTATGATAACAATGTGTTTTACTATAACCTGTTTGGTAAACCCTATAATAAACGCCAGTTTGATTGGCTTTTTTTGCACGAAGCGGTGCCTGGGCATCACTACAAATCGTCAATTAATTCCGACGTGAAGCAATCAGGCGTGCACCAGCTTTTTTATTTTTTAGGGCTCGAAGAAGGCTGGGGTGCGTATGTAGAAGAACTTGGTAAAAATGTGGGCGTTTACAAAACACCGTACGATGAGCTCGGCAAATGGGAGTGGGATATTGTGCGCTCAGTACGAGTACCTATGGATATCGGCCTTAACTATTACGGCTGGACTGACGAACAAGCCCTGGCCTTTTGGAAGAAGAACATTAAAAACCAGGACGAAATTGCCCTGCGCGAAATTGCACGCGTAAAACGCTGGCCCGCCCAATGCATTACCTATAAATATGGCGCCGGCCAGATAATGCAGTGGAAACAAATATTACAAAAACGCGATGGCGCAAAATTTAATATCAAAACCTTTCACGACAGAGTATTGAACCTTGGCTCACTGCCGGTATTTATGGCTGGCGAAATAGTGCTTAAGGCGCATTAATGAATTGTTTTAAAATCACTAATTCACTAACTCACCCATTCAATACTTAATGTGCTTCCAGCCAATTTACGCCCGTTCCAATTTCTACCATTATCGGCACGGTGGTTTTTATTGCGTTTTTCATGTTCTCCATAATAATGGGTTTCACTATTTCCACCTCGTGATGAGGCACGTCAAACACCAACTCATCATGTACCTGCATGGTCATGCGGGCATCCAATTTTCGTAAGCAAAACTCGCGGTGAATGTTTATCATCGCTATTTTTATCATATCGGCCGCCGAACCTTGAATAGGAGCGTTGATGGCATTCCGTTCAGCATAGCCCCGTACGGTTTGGTTGGCGCTGTTAATATCGCGCAGGTAGCGGCGGCGGCCCATTAGCGTGCACACGTAACCATGTTCGCGGGCAAAATTCATAGTGTCGCTCATGTAGTTTTTTATGCCGGGATACTGTGCAAAATAGTTTTCAATAATCTCGGCAGCCTCCTTGCGCGGTATACCCAAACTTTGCGATAAACCAAATGCCGATTGCCCGTAAATAATGCCAAAGTTTACCGCCTTTGCATTGCGGCGCTGTTCACTGCTTACCTCGCTAAGCTCAACGCCATAAACTTTGGCCGCTGTTGCTGTATGGATATCCAGGTTGTTTACGAAGGCATCCATCATGTTAGCATCCTTGCTTATTTCGGCAATAATGCGCAGTTCTATTTGCGAATAATCCGCAGATACAATGGTGTGTCCGCTATCCCGTGGTATAAAAGCCTTGCGAACCTCGCGGCCGCGTTCGGTTTTTATGGGGATGTTTTGCAGATTGGGATTGGTGGAGCTTAAGCGCCCGGTGGCAGCTACTGCCTGGTTGTATGAGGTGTGCACCCGACCGGTTTTAGGGTTAACCATTGTAGGCAAGGCATCCACGTAGGTCGATTTTAACTTCTGCAGCTGGCGGTAATCTAAAATATCGCGCACAATATCGCTTTTGGCAGCCAGCGACAGCAGCACATCTTCGCCGGTTTGATACCGGCCGGTTTTGGTTTTTTTGGCCTTAGGGTCCAGCATTAGCTTTTCAAAAAGCACTTCGCCCAGTTGTTTTGGCGATGCAATATTGAACCGAACGCCTGCCTTTTCGTAAACTATTTTCTCCAGTTTGGCTATATCTGTTTCCAGCTCTTTCGAAAACTCTTTTAGCGTATCGTGGTCTATTTTTACACCCTCATACTCTATATCAGCCAATACATAAATAAGCGGGTGCTCAATTTCGTGTATAAGTTTTTCCGCCTCTGCTTCTTTTAGCTTAGGCTCAAAAACGGTACGCAGTTGCAGGGTGATGTCCGCATCTTCGGCGGCATACTCCTTTATCTTTTCAATCTCTACGTCGCGCATGCTGCCCTGGTTTTTGCCCTTGGCGCCAATCAGTTCGGTTATCGAAACCGGTTTGTAGCTCAAATAGTTTTCGCTCAGGATATCCATATTATGGCGGGTATCCGGGTCGATGATATAATGCGCCATCATGGTATCAAACAAGTCGCCTTTTACTTCAACATCGTACCATTTCAGCATCAGGATATCGAATTTCAGGTTTTGCCCGGTTTTGCCGATGGTGGCGTCTTCCAGTACCGGCTTAAATTCGGCTACAATCTTTCTTATCCCTTCGTCATCAACAGGTACAGGCACATACCATGCCTCGCCGGCCTTTACCGCAAACGAAAGACCTACCAGTTCGCAATGATTGGCATCAGTACCGGTGGTTTCGGTGTCAAAACAAAAGCTTTTTTGCTGTTTTAGCAGGTTGATGAGTTCGGCGCGCTTTTCAAGAGTATCCGCTAAATGATATTCATGCGGAACGGTATGGATGTTCTTGATATCAACCGGGGTTGGGGCTTCGTAAATATCCTGCACGTCGACCGACATGGTGGTCCGGCCTTCGGCTACTGCATTGCCAAACAGGTCGGTTTGGATAGATACCGCTTTTGTTTCGGTAATGCTGAAATCATCACCAAAAACACGCCGGCCCAACGTGCGGAACTCAAGCTCTGCAAATAAAGGCTCCAGTAAATCTTTGCTCGGCGCACACATCTCTAAACCTGCTTCGTCCAGTTCAACCGGGGCATTCAGATTAATGGTGGCCAGTTTTTTCGACATCAGGCCCTGGGCAGCAAAGTTTTCAACGTTTTCGCGTTGCTTGCCTTTCAACTCGTGGCTATGGGCGATAATTTCCTCCATCGACCCATATTGCTTTATTAATGCTTTGGCGGTTTTCTCGCCAATACCGGGAATGCCGGGTATATTATCCACCGCATCGCCCCAAAGGCCAAGAATATCTATCACCTGTTCAACCCGTTCAATCTCCCATTTCTCCAGCACTTCCTTTACACCCAATATTTCCATATCGTTACCCATGCGGGCAGGCTTGTAAATAAATATATTGGGCGATACCAACTGCGCAAAATCCTTATCAGGTGTCATACAATAAACCTGGTAGCCTTTGGCTTCGGCTTTTTTGGCGAGGGTACCGATAATATCATCGGCCTCGAAACCATCAGAAGTTATCAGCGGAATATTAAAACCCAGTACCACTTTAAATATGTAAGGCAGTGCCTTGCTCAAATCTTCGGGCATGGCTTCGCGGTGGCCCTTATAGTCGGCAAAGTCGGTATGGCGTTCGGTAGGCGCTTCGGTATCAAATACCACGGCCATGTGAGTGGGTTTCTCTTTGCGTAATACCTCAAGCAGCGTATTGGTAAAGCCCATTACCGCCGACGTATTAAACCCGTTCGACGTAAAGCGCGGGGTTTTACTCAATGCAAAATGCGCCCGGTAAATAAGCGCCATGCCATCCAAAAGAAATA
>JBDUDE010000636.1:0-4096 GCA_040003105.1 Mucilaginibacter sp.
GAATTAAAAAGCATTTACGCCCAGCTTAACCCCCATTTTATTTTTAACGCGTTAAGCTCGATACAGGGCCTGATAAACAAACAGGATATAAAGGGCGCCAACAGCTACCTCTCGGATTTTGCCCGCCTGATGCGCGAATCGTTAAATAACAGCAATAAGGACCAAACATCGTTAGATAAGGAAATGGTAACTTTAGAGACCTACTTAAAGCTGGAGCAACTGCGGTTTGGTTTTATGTATCAAATTAATATTGATAAAAGCATCAATGCTTACGAAACCGAAATACCGTCGCTGTTATTACAACCGTTGGTTGAAAATGCCATAAAGCACGGCACTTCGGCATTGCAGGATAAAGGGGAGGTAGCCGTTAACTTTACAAGGCGGGGCAATAACATGATAGTAAATGTTAAAGATAATGGCCCCGGTTTTTTGGGAAATACAAATGCAACCGGTTTCGGCTTAAAGCTTACACAGGATAGAATTAAATTGCTAAATGAGTTCACAAAAGGCCAGTCCATTACGTTTGAAATAAAAAAGAATACACCAACCGGGGCAGATATTGAGCTTACTTTTAATAACTGGTTTTTATGAGCATTAGGGCTGTTTTAATCGACGACGAAAAGCACAACTTAGCTAACCTGCAGGAGTTATTGCACACCTATTGCCCTGAAGTAACTATTTGCGATACAGCTTTAAGTGCAGATGAAGGTGCAACCATCATTTTAAAGCATCGCCCTGATATTGTGTTTTTAGATATCCAGATGCCCGGCAAAACCGGCTTCGATTTGTTGAGGGGATTGACCAGTTATGATTTCGAAGTAATTTTTGTAACCGCTTTTGACCAGTACGCCATACAGGCCATGCGTTTTGCGGCTATCGATTACCTACTGAAGCCAATCGATATTAACGACTTGCAGGCTGCGGTTGACAGGGCGATAAAAAAGTGCCGGGTCAAAGCGCAGAATTTGCAGTTAGAAAATCTTATCCATTTATTAAAAGGCCAGCAAAACAAGGACGAGCAACGCATTGCCCTGAACACACTTAAAGAAACCAGGTTTGTTAAAACCGGCGAAATCGTTCATTGCGAATCATCAAATAATTATACAACTTTTTTTCTGCTTGACGGCGAACAACTGTTGGTTTGCAAACCGATTTATGAATACGAGGAAATATTGAAGGATTACGGTTTTATCCGCTGCCATCAATCGCACCTGGTAAATAAAAAATTTGTTAAAAGCTGGAAAAAGGAATATGGCGATTTCCTGCTGCTGTTTAACGGCAATGAGATTCCAATATCGCGTAATAAAAAGGAAGCGGTAAAAAAGGCGATGGATACCGGATAAAACCGTAGGAGACACAATACTTGTGTCTCCCGCTGACAGGTGACCGCGAGTGTCGCTTTCATTAGACACAAGTATTGTGTCTCTACAAAATTATTTCATTCAAAACATTACCGGAATAAATTAAAAAATCATTCCGCCAGGCAACCTTTTGCCTCAAATTTTCATCTTACATAAAACCCCACAAATAATGAAAAAATTATTCCTAATGTGCGCAATTTGTTTAGCCACATTTATAACAAACGCACAGCAAAGCAACGAATCTGCCGATTTTAGTAAATATTCCATAAAAATGGAAAGCGCCATGAATGCGGCCTCTAAAGAAAAAGATTACCCAAAAGGAATTTCGGTTATTAATGAATGGCTTGGCCGCTATAACAGCCTGTCGCCCGCGGCAAAACAAAACAGCATGGGCCTTACCCAAAGCCTTTATTATAACCAGGCATGTTTTTCAGCATTGAACGGGCAAAGGCCGGAAGCTATCGCCTGGTTTAAAAAGTCAGTTGATGAAGGTTACAGCAATTACGCCAATGCAAGTGTCGACAGCGATTTAAACAGCCTGCGCGATGATGCTACGTTTATAAAAATATTGAACCAAATACGCGAAAAATACGACTATGGCTACATTTTGAAAAGTGCCGGGCCTTATCATAAAGCGACTACCGGCTTGCCTGCGTTTACCTATCAATCAGCATCCGCGCCTGAGCTGGTTAATTTCAAAAATAAATTCAATCTCGATTCTGTCGGCGGCAATGGCGACGAGATAAGCAAAATAAAAAACCTGCTTAACTGGGCGCATAACGTGGTAAGGCACGATGGCAACTCGAACAACCCGCCATCGCGAAATGCGATGGATATAATTGCCGTTTGTAAAAAAGACGACCGCGGCGTTAATTGCCGCATGATGGCCACCATCTTAAAAGACGCCTACCAGGCCGAAGGCTTTAAAGCGCGACTGGTAACCTGTATGCCCAAAGACACGACAGACTTTGACTGCCATGTTATAACGGTAGTATGGTCAAAAACGCTGAACAAATGGGTTTGGATGGACCCAACTTTTAATGCTTATGTAAGCGACGATAAAGGCAATCTGCTGAATATTGAAGAAGTGCGCGAACGACTGATAGCCGGTAAACTGCTGGTATTAAATGACGATGCCAACTGGAACAACAAAGTGAAGCAAACAAAAGACGATTACCTGGGCCGCTATATGTCGAAAAACCTGTATTGGCTTAGGTGCGCCGTTAAGAGCGATTGGGATTTGGAAACCCGAAAGATTGTTAAGGATGTTGAGTATATTAACCTGTACCCCGGCGGCTTTAGTACTATTTACAATCTGCCAAAAGCGGTGTCAAAGGGTACAATTGAATATGCCACCAACAACCCGGAGTATTTTTGGCAAAAACCCAACTAAACTAAGATTTAACCAAGATTTTCAGGATTTATTGGATTATAGGATTCTTACACTATAGCGATGGGTTTAAAACCTTGGGTGTTCGAAACCTGTGTTGCCCGCTGGTAAAAGTTGAGTAGTACGCTAAACTACTCAACTTTTTTAGTTTATTGTTATCAGGGCCTATCGTTATGTGCTGTAACTATTCCACTTTATCCAATTTCCGTGTCCATTTGTTTCGGCTAAAAACATTTCCGTTCTTTGCTTATTTTTAAAATGGGTTAACTCTATAACTATTTCTTTTGTATTGTATCGGTCTAAAAGATTTTTAATTCCTTCAACTGATAAAAAATAAAAATCCCTTTCTTGTCCAACCCTTTCCAACATAGCATAAAAATCAGCTTTCTGTTCTTGTGTAAATTGATATAGAACGTGAGTTGAATAAACAATCAAATTTTGATTTCTATCTGCTTTTAAAATTTCTCTTTCAAAATTTAAAGTTGTGTCAGCCCTTATAAATTTTATGTTTTTAAGTTCATCCAATTTCAATGCCTCATCTATTGCTACAAATCTTTCAAGTTGGTCCGTCCAAACCAATGCTTTCAGCCACAAAATTTCATCTTTTTCAGTAGGGTCAATAATGTTTTGGTCTATTCCTATTTTTAGTATTGGTTGCGAAATATTATAAATTTTCGGAATTGCCGATTCTATAATTGTACTCTTATTAATTACTTTACTATCGCCAAATGTTTTTTGGTTGTTGTACCAATATTCATATTTGTCAAAATTTAAGGTCAGGCCTGCACTGGTTCCTATGTCAATAATTGTAGTTGGTCTATGTTCGTCAGCGATTATTTTTGAAAAAATTGGCATTAAGTAAGCACAACGATTGATTACGTTTGTCTGAACAATTCTGGTTGAAATTATTTTTTTAATTTCATTTTCGTTCTCTATGCAAAATGGTTTGAATATTGCAAAAGGGATTTCCGATACTTGTTTTCTTTGGATAGAAGGATAGTAATTGGCTAACTCATCCTTTGGATTTTTTAGCAATAAGTAATGAACAGAAGCGAAGAAAATATTTGGTATTGGTTGTCCGGGTCTTGTATTAGAAGCAATTTTTAATAAGCCTTCATCGTTTGCAACTTCATTGCTTAATTTATAATAAAGTTCCGAATTGTCTTTACATTCAGACTCGGCAAAAGCTATAAATCGTTCTTTAATTTTTTCTAATTCCATTTATAAATTATTGGGGGCGTTCTGTTTTGCAGTTTTATAAAACATAAATTTATGCTATTTGCCAGGTAATAACTGTATTATCACTCAAAAACGACAAGTAAAATCAGCACGAGACAGTTTTAAT
>JBDUDE010000454.1:0-4096 GCA_040003105.1 Mucilaginibacter sp.
TCCTGTATTTTATTGGTGCCGGGCGTATAGCTAACCGTTACCACATCAGTATTGGTAAAATTATCAGTGCATACAATGGTTACTGTCGAACCGGCAACCACTATGCTGGTAATCACATTGCTCAGGTTAATTACATAGTCTGAAATATTGGGTACTATGCTTGCCAAAAGCTCGCTATAAGTGAGCACGATTTTGTTTTTTGCGGTGTTTTCAATAGTAACCGAAACCAACACGGGCGCGGTTACATCCGGCGTTTCAACTTTAATAATGGAATACAGCACCTCTGTTCCATCATATTCTAAAAAGATGATGTTCCTTTTCGTATTGTCGAAGATTTGCCCGTTGGCATTGATCCAGTCGGATGGAAAGCTGCAGCTGTGCGTGCCGTCGCCGGTTATAATAATGCGGGCCATAACATCTTCTACCGGGCTGCTGCCCAAAACAAAGTCAATGTCCGCCATTTGTGTTGTGGTCATTTTAAAATTTACGTCAAACGTCAGTATTTCGTTGAATGTGCGGGCAGCATATCCTCCGCCACCTCCGCCTGCCGGTGGGTTAATCCATTCAAGGGTACCATCAGTGTCGTCCACCTTGGCTAATACCTGGCCGGTTGTGCCCCCTGCGGGTATTTTAAGTAATGCGGTAAACTGTGCCTGCAATTTCCCAAATGCGCCTAAAATGCTATCGGTAGCCGTTATGGCTGTTGCGCTGCTGAAGCCTATGCCGGTTAAAATGGTAGCTAAAACGCGTGCGGCAGTAAAGTACAGGTTGCTGCTGCCTTCAGCCACAGCATCCGTGCTGCCGGGCGATGCCACCAGTTGGATATAGGTGCTGCCGCTCCATCGGTATTCTTTATTGTTATCGGTGGTGACATAAATTTTCCCGGTTTCGCCGGTAAAAGGCAGCGCGCCGAAATTTGTATATTCAACAACATCATCAATGTATGATGGCAGCTGCGCCGCCGCCACTTTGCCCGAACCATCCAATCCGGCATAACCATTAGCGCCGTTTTTGTTTGCGGCATTTTCTGCGATATAACCCAGGCTGTTTTGCTTGGCGGCTAAAGCTGCAGCCAGGTTTGCATTATCGGCAGGCAAGCCGGTTAGGTTTGCAAACGAATTATCCTGCCAGTCGGTGTTAAAATCGCTGCCATTAACTTTTGCCAAAACCCGCCCCGTTGCGCCGCCGGCGGGAACACCTGCGCCTAACAACGATGTGCCACCGCCCCAAACGCCGGCGGTTTTTGGCCCAAACAGGGTGAAGGTTGATGTATTGATATAAAAATTGCCGTTAACGCCGGTTAAAGTGTTCGACGGATTGGTTGTGCCGGATAAAATAGTGTTGCCGTCTACTCCATTTGTACCGTTAGTGCCGGCAATGCCCCGCGGCCCCTGCGGACCGGTAGCCATTGAAAACACCTGCGACCATGCACCTGCCGATTTTTTATAAAATATCCCGGTTAAGGTATTAATGTAACTGTCCAGCTCTTTGCCGGTTCCGCTGCCGGGTAAACCGGCGCCGTATAGCAATGCGCCATCGGCCGCGTTGGCTGCGGGCAGGGTGTAAACTATAGTCCAGGTGCCGGATACTTTTTGGGCAAACAACCCTGATGCGGTATTTACAAACACGTCGCCATTTTTGCCTGTAGTGTTTTGTGGCAGCACCGTGCCGAAGGAAATATTTGCACCTGTAGTAAGGTTGGCCTGCAAAAACTGCAACAATACGGTAAAGGTGTATTGGTAGTCGGTATCGCCATTTACCAGTATCGAAATATCCGATGCGGATACCGCTGTGGCTAGGGGTAATTCGCTTATTTTTTTATCAATTGACATAGATTTATTTTTTTTGGGATTTCACCGATTATAAAATGATTACACCGATTATATTTTTGAGATTACACCGATTTGAAAACGATTTCACCGATTAAGACGATTTTGCTGATTTAATCCGACCGGGTTGGGTATAGGTCGTTTTTAACCAGCTGATATCGGGGCTATCATCTTCAAATCGGTGAAATCAGGAAACAATCGGTGTAACCATTTAAAATAAAATCTGTTCTGTCTATACTCCTTATCCTTGGGCCCGATTGCCTGGCGGTTTTGTTTTTGCCATTGTATTGCCAAAGCGGGAAATCGGCGCGATGGTCCCACAGGAATTTTTCAATTTCGTTGGCATGGGCGTTGGCTACGCTGCGTTGTTGTTGTACCAGTTTGATGATGTCTTTTGGGGCTACAGCATCGCCGTTATCATGATGTTTTACTACGGGGCCGGTTGGAGTGTAGTGCACAGCATCGGCCTCGATGAAACGGGCGAAGGTAAAATACACCAGCGTGGGCGCCATGCCTTCGTATAAAACAATATGGCCGCGCTTGTCCAGGTATTCGCTGCCGTTAAACAGGTCTTTGTAATGTTGCGGTGCATCGTCTTTTATCGTACCATCATCGTTAAAATGCTGAATGAAATCGTAATACAAAGCATGGCCCAGGAAAGGTTTAAGGTCAAGGTCTTGTGCCTTTTTAATGAACACGTTAAGGCGTTCGGGTTTTATGTTTACAGAGATATCCTCGTATCGCTGAAATGTTGTTTGGTTGATTAAATTCATTTTGGGTGTAAGGGTTGTAGTATGTTGTAAAAGTTGTTGTTGTTGTAGATTGGCAAGGGGTATTAACTTTTACTACCCTTATAACATCTACAACTATTTCAACCTCCAAAAGCCATCGCCTCCGCTTCCGCCTGCTTAAAGCCGTAGGCGTAAACCAGTATGGCTATTTTGTTTTCGGCGGGGATGGTTGAGAGCAGCAGTTGGTTGATGCTGTTGCCGGCCTTTATGCCTGTGATGTCGTCGCCTATGTTGGCTGGTACAGGTTGAATTGCCCAGTTGTTTTTCGGGTTGATATCCGTATAAAAATTACTGAATATGGCTTCAAATGCTTCAGTTAGTTCCAGCCTGTCGGGCGCGGTATTGTCGTTAAACTCGCAAATAGCCTGCTTCTTTTCGCCACCGTTGCTTAAGCCCGATGATTTTTCTGAATTAATCAGTTCTTTGGGGATTGAAAATCCTTTGACGATACGTGCCTCCACCGATTTTTCTGTCGCTTCAAAAAGCTTATCATTGTTTTGGATAGAGTAGGGCTTAAACTCCGGTTTGGATGCTTCGTCCTCATACTCGATAACAATAATTTTTTGCGCGCTTTTTGCACCCTGGAAGGCACCTAAATCTCTTTCCAGTTGCGATGGGGTATTGGCATAAGGCTGCTCATCGCCATCCGGGCCGCTGTTATCAGTTTCCTCGCGGCGCGATTGCATAAAGAGCATCGTCGAGGGGAGGAAGCCGGTCGTAACTTCCCGGTTGTTGAAAATTTTTATACCGGCTTCGGTTTCAAAATCCTCCCAAACGCTGTCGGCCTCAATTAGCGGGTAATCATCAACTTCGGGGTTAAAGTAATACAGCTGGCCTTTGTAGTTGTCCCAGCCGCCAACTGCTTTTACCTGTTGTTTAATCACAGCTTTATCCGGGTTATATTTATCCAGGAAGGTAATCTTGCTGCGCATGATGTTTTTCCAGGTCTTTCGGCCCCAGTCGCTGTAAATGGCAAACTTATCGGCAGTTTCCGGCGAATCGGTATCACCCATCCGGATGTCCTCGAACTTGATATAATTTACCGATGCGATTTTAAAATTGGCATTGTAATTTACATGGATGCCGAAGCCGGTAAACAAAGCCTTATCGGTAGCAACAGCTTTTAATAATTTAGCCAGCGTTAATCCTTTTGGGTTGATAATTTGCTTGCCCAATTCAGGTTCTTCAAAACCATTGCCGGCAATAAATTTCGCCCGTTTGTTCCAGCAATCCTTGGCCGTAGGCGATGCCGCCACCAGCTCCAGCATGCGCTGCGGATAGGCGTTATCCATGTCGTAATTAAGGATGCCGAACGTTTGGTTTGGGCGTACAAGGATGCGGCGTTCTATTTGTGGTAGGTAAGTTTTCATATAGTTCATAGTTAATGGTTCATAGTTCATAGATTATGGTGATGGTCCAAGCTATGAACCATCAACCATGAACTGCTACGCAGTCAACGCTTCCAGCGCCGCTATT
>JBDUDE010000278.1:0-4084 GCA_040003105.1 Mucilaginibacter sp.
GGACGATATTATAAGGGACATATCGAAAAAAACAGAACATATAGATTTGAAGGCCGCCCAACAATAACGGCGGCGCTAAATATTTGCAGGCGCCGGCTGCTTTGAGCCGCCATCATTTATCGCAACACGGTTTAGTGGGAGGCTTTCCGGGTAATTGTCTTTTATAAATCTGATAAGGTTTTCGCGGATGTAACAACGCAAATCAAAAGCATTTGATGAGTTGCGGGCACTAACCAATACCCGCAATTCCATACAGTTTACTTTTGCATCGGTTACCTGTATCCCTTTTACCCGTTTATCCCACAATTTGGTGGTGCCAAGCAGTCGCTCAAATTCAATGCGTAACGCATCAACCGGTGTATTATAATCAAGGTACAAAAAAACTGTTCCCAATATTTCTGACGTGGAACGCGTCCAGTTTTGAAACGGCTTTTCAATAAAATAGTTGATGGGCAAAATCAACCTGCGCTGGTCCCAGATGTTAAGCACCACATAAGTTAGCGTAATATCCTCCACCCGCCCCCATTCGCCTTCAACAACCAGCACATCATCAATACGTATGGGCTGTGTAAAAGCAATCTGGAAACCGGCCAGCAAATTGCCCAGCGATTTTTGTGCAGCAAAACCAATAATAATGCCACCTATACCTACCCCCGTAAGCAGGCCGGCGCCAATTTTGCGCACATTGTCAAAACTGAGCAGTATAACGGCGATGGTTATAAACACAACCAGCGTACCCAATATCCTGCGGATAAACTGTATCTGGGTGCGTATTTTTCGCTCCTTTAGGTTGTCTTCTTTGTTTAAATCGTAGGTATGATAAATGTAATCCTCAAAAACATTCATCGCGCTCATTAGCAGTATGGCGAACGAAATAATCAGCGCTATTTCAATGGTACGGGTTAAAATAAGGTCGTACCGCGGTGATAACACCATCAGCGGCTCCATCAAATTCAACATAAAAAGCGGCACAAAGTGGTTCATTGGCCTGCTGAAATGTTGTATGGCGCTTAAAAACAGCGAATAGTCGGTATGCGTTTTATTATATTTCAAGATGGCTTTGATGATGTACTTTACCATAAGGCCAATCACCACTGCTGCTACAACAATAATTAAATTCCAGGCCCAGGGGTTAAACCGGTCCGACCATTCTTCAACAAAGTTTTTCA
This sequence comes from Mucilaginibacter sp., assembly GCA_040003105.1. Lineage (GTDB taxonomy): Bacteria > Bacteroidota > Bacteroidia > Sphingobacteriales > Sphingobacteriaceae > Mucilaginibacter. Next base: position 1,170 of record JBDUDE010000278.1, read on the forward strand.
TCATAAAAGCCACCTATGCACATAACACAACGTATTTAAATTTGTTGGCTATGTAAACTTGTTTATGTTACCCGGGTAAATTAAGGAATTGAAAAAAAATTATAATTAAGGTTACATTATATGTTTGTGCGGTTACCAAGCAAAAAAGATACGGTTTCTGAAACGTGATTTAAACCATTTTGTAATTAAACGGTGTTCGATACCTTGCGGGGCTTAAACATGAGAAAAAAGCAGTTTGCCGGCATCTTTGCTGCTTACATTTCTATAACCTCTTTAAATTGAATAGCTTTGCCTAATTATAAACAAGGCAATTCCCTGTTATGGCAAGAACGAAAGATTTTGATGAAAACGAGGTGCTGAACAAAGCCATTGATATTTTCTGGCATCAGGGGTACAACGGTACCTCCATGCAAGACCTGGTGGACGGCCTCGGCATCAGCCGCTCAAGCCTTTATGATACTTATGGCGATAAGCACACCCTGTTTATTAAAGCATTGGAAGCCTACCAAAGCGCCGGCTCGGCTAAACTTTGCGATATCGCTAACAGCGCTGGTTCCGCTAAAGAAACGGTAAAAAAATTGCTGGAATATATTATCGGCGAACTATTGTGCGACCAAAAACAGAAAGGTTGTTTTATGGTGAATGCCGAAGTTGAGGTTGCCCCGCACGATACTGAAGTTAGTAAACTGGTTTGCCAAAACGACCAGCAGGTGGAAGACGTTTTTTACCAGGTAATAACAAAAGGACAGAAAAATGGCGAAATTAACAACCGCCAGGATGGGCGTGCCCTTGCCCGTTTTACCTTTAACACTATAAAAGGTATCCGCGTAACCGCAAAATCAACCACGGATAAAACAATGTTTGCAGATATCATCAAGCTGGCCTTAGCTGCGCTCGATTAAGCTTGCCCCTAATCCTCTAACTGCAGGTTGTAATGTCGCCTGGCGTAACAACATTTAGTGCCGTTCCGTACAACCATCTAAAAAACGTAACTTGTAAAAACATTCCCAAACCCTGCATGACGATAACTCCCCCTAAACGTAACTATGGCCTCGATATTTTAAGGGTAATTGCCTGTTATATGGTGATACAGGCCCACGCCGGTGAATTTTATTATATCGGAAATGGTGGTACGGTGTCAAATATTGTAGATGCTTACTGGGTGGGCTGGTACACGCCACTGTGCATTGTGTCGGTGCCGTTGTTTGTAATGATATCCGGGCTTTTTCTTTTCCCGGTAAATGATGTGAACGCCTTTTTTAAAAAACGCTTCAGCCGAATAGCCATTCCATTTGTTTTATGGAGCGTTTTTTACGCCCTTTATTATTATTTGAAGGGTTATGCCGACATAGGTACAACCCTTGCCCATATCGCCAACATCCCGCTAAACTATGGGGCGCAGATAGGTCACCTCTGGTTTGTTTATATGCTGCTGGGCATCTACCTGTTTGCCCCTATCCTGTCGCCATGGATACAAACAGCTACCCGTAAAAATATGGAGTTTTACCTGGCGCTTTGGGGCGTAACGCTTTGTATTCCGTACATCCACCTGGTTATACCCGAAATTTGGGGCGAAACCTTTTGGAACCGCACGCCTATGCTGTACTATTTTTCGGGCTTTTTGGGCTACGTGGTGCTGGCCAACTACATCAAACGTTTCCATATGGAGCCCCGGCGCTGGAATTATGTTGCCGGCGTTATACTCATCATTGTTGGCTATGCATTAACCACCTATGGCTTTTTGCAACGGCTGCCAACCGAGAAGCTGGTAAGCAAACTTGTACTAACCTGGGGCTTCGAAACCATAAACGTTGCCATGATGACTACCGGCGCCTTCCTGATGTTTAAAAACATCCGCATAAAAAACCCGGACCGGCCATTCATGAGGCTATGGATAAATATTGCCGCAAAAAGCTATGGCATTTACCTCGCGCATATACTTGTATTAAACGCGGTACACTCGCTGGTTGATAAGCGCTTTGCCAGCGCTGCCGTTAAAATTCCGCTTATCGGCGTGTGCGCTTTTGCTATTACGTATGCAGTTGTAAAGCTTTTGTCGTTTCTACCAAAAAGGAAGTGGTTGGTAGGATAAGGTTGTCTTAAATATGCTTCGCTTGATTCTTTACGCTGTACGATATTTACTTTACAAAATCACATTCGCAAATAATTATGTCGGTAACTTTCGAGGTTTTTACGAGGAAAACTAAGTTTTATTACGTAGTGGAGGGCATAGCTATTGTAACCGTGTGCGCGCTGGCCGTGTGCGGCATATTTAATGTGCAATTCGAAATGTCTGCGTTTTTTACCGGTTTAATCGATGTGGTAATAGTAATGGCAATTTTTATATCCTTATTTTTTTTAACTGCCATGGCAACGGGCTTGGTACGTACTTACATTAAAACCGGGGAGTTGATTTTGGCTGATGATTATGTAATTATCGACGGAACTAAGATACCGCTGAGTGAAGCAGCAGATATCAAACTAAAACTTGGTAAGTGGAGCAACAGGCACTTGGGATACATATCGCGCAATCGCATTGAAATAATTGATAAAAATGGAAAAGCCTATGAAAATCGCTTCGTAATCAAATCATACAACCATAACCTGGAGTTCGAAAAGGTGCTGTTCAGGTGGCAGGCTGATAGGGTGGTGTTTGATTGGAAATATTATGCGTTTCCCTGACGCTTATTACACGTCCATCACGGGCGTGACTCAATCCACTAAACCGGGTGAAGCAAGCCTGCAGATATCCATAAATGCGCAGAATTGACAAAAAAATAGAGACCGTTGATTAGAATGCCGGTATGCATCCTAATCGCTGGCCTCTATCCCTCCTCTAACCCTAATTAATTATCCCTAATCATTAGTGTCCATTAAAAAATAAAAATTGTTCTTTGAAATCATTGATATTCTAT
>JBDUDE010000492.1:0-4081 GCA_040003105.1 Mucilaginibacter sp.
AATAGCCATAGTGCTGTGCGCCTCGTGCGAGATGGAGCCGAACGACATGGCACCTGTTGCAAAGCGCTTCATGATGTTTTCAGCAGGCTCCACTTCATCAAGACTTATAGACTCGCGGTGGTGGGCAAAGTCGAGCAAACCACGGATGGTAAAGTGCTTTTCGCTTTGCTCGTTTATTTCTTTAGCGTAGTTTTTGTAAACGTTATAATCATTACTGCGGGTAGCGTGCTGCAACAAGTGAACCGTTGTCGGGTTAAACAAGTGCTGCTCGCCGCGGCGTTTCCACTGGTAAATACCACCTTCGGGCAGTAAATGCGGACCGGTTTTTGAACCGCCAAAACCTACTTTGTGCTTACAAAGCGATTCGCGGGCCAATTCATCCAACCCTAAGCCACCAATACGGGTTACGGCGCCGGTGAAATATTTATCTACAACGGTTTGGTTTATACCCAGTATTTCAAACACCTGCGAACCATGGTACGATTGCAGCGTTGAGATACCCATTTTCGAGAATATCTTCAGCAAGCCGTCATTAACCGATTTTACATAGTTTTTCTGCAGTGTCTTAATATCAAGGCTGGTTTCAAGTCCGCCATTATTTTTAAGCGTTTTTATGGTACTTAGCGCCAGGTATGGATTGATTGCCGTTGCGCCAAAAGCCAGCAGGCAGGCGAAATGGTGCACTTCCCAAGTATCGCCGGTTTCAACAACCAAACCTACGGCACCACGGCGACCGGTACGGATTAAGTGGTGATGCACTGCAGATACCGCCAATATTGACGGGATAGGAGCGTGTTCCGAATCGATAGCGCGGTCGGATAGTATCAATACTTCGAAACCGTCGTCAACCGAATCCTCGGCGTAGCGGCAAAGCCTTGCCAAGCCCCGCTCCATTGAGCCTGGCATGCCATCGGCATTGTAATATGTTTGCAGCGTTTTAGCATGGAACATACCGGTATCAATACTGCGCAGGCGTTCCAACTGGTGATTTTTAAGGATTGGGTGCTCCAATACCACGCAATGGCAGTGCATTTTATCCTCATCCAATAAATTACCATTGTTGCCTATAAACGTGGCAAGGCTCATTACCAAACGTTCGCGTATCGGGTCTATTGGCGGGTTGGTAACCTGGGCAAAAAACTGTTTAAAGTAGCTGGAAATATGCTGCGGCTTATCAGATAAAATAGCCAGCGGCACATCGGTGCCCATTGAGCCGATGGGTTCTTTACCATCAAGCGCCATGGGTTTTATAATGGTATCTATATCCTCGCGGGTATAACCGAATACCTGCTGGTAACGGAAAACCGAATCATCGCTCAGGCTGGCAAAAGCTAAACGCGGCTCGCCCAGTTCGCTAAGGCGGATTTTATAATTTTCCAGCCAGCGGCCATAAGGCTGGCGCGAGGCTATTTGATGTTTTATTTCGTCGTCGGTGATAATCATACCTTTTTCGGTATCTATCAACAACATTTTGCCAGGCTGCAAGCGGCCTTTGCGTAGCACCAAACTCTCGTCAAGGTTAAGCACGCCGGCTTCAGATGCGGCTATAACGCGGCCATCGTTGGTAATCACAAAACGTAAAGGGCGCAGGCCATTCCTATCCAATAATGCACCAACCAGTTTACCATCAGTAAACGTAATCGCTGCAGGTCCGTCCCATGGCTCCATTAACGAAGCGTGGAACTCGTAAAAGGCCTTTTTAAGCGGGTCCATCTGCTCGTTGCCATCCCATGCTTCGGGAATCAGCATCATCATTACATGCGGCAATGAGCGACCAGTGTGTAATAGTATTTCAACTATATTGTCAAGGCAAGCCGAATCCGATTGGTTGTTATCAATCACCGGCAGTAGCATCTCCATTTCCTCGTTGGTGAAATAGGCTGATGCGTACGATTTTAAGCCCGAGTAAAACCAGTTTAAGTTACCGGTTAAGGTGTTTATTTCGCCATTATGAGCAATCAACCTGAATGGCTGTGCCAGTTTCCACGACGGGAACGTATTGGTTGAAAAGCGCGAGTGTATCATGGCAAAGCCCGATGCAATGCGCGGGTCGGCCAAATCGCTGAAGTATTTGCGCAACTGGTAGGTAGTAACCTGCCCTTTGTATATAATGGTTTTGCATGATAACGAGGTGAAGTAAAAATGCTCGGTAGCGGCAGAAATTGTTTCAGTTATTGTTTTGTTAACATAGCGCCTTAATATGTATAGCTTGCGCTCAAAATCTTCGGGGTTGCTTATATTATGCGGGCGCTGAATAAAAATCTGCTCCATATTCGGCTCGGCCTTACGGGCGGTTTCGCCAATAACCGATGAGTTAACCGATATTTTACGGTATCCCAAAGTATGCAGGCCAAGTTTTTCAACTGCATTATCAATAACGTTTTTACAGGCTTTTTTTAAGGCAGATTCTTTAGGGAAAAATATCATGCCGACACCGTACTCACCCGGCTCAGGCAGGCTTATTTCCAAGTCGGAGCATTCCTCCATAAAAAATTCATGGGGCAATTGTATCAGTATACCTGCGCCATCTCCGCTGTCGGGGTCGCAGCCGCAGGCGCCGCGGTGCTCCATGTTTTCGAGCATCGTAAGGGCGTCGCTAACTATTTGGTGACTTTTATGGCCGTTAATATTAGTAATAAACCCTGTACCGCACGAGTCGTGTTCAAATTCCGGCCGGTAAAGGCCCTGGTGGCTTTCAGCTGTATCCATTGTAACTAGTAATGTTTATAAAATGGTGCAACTACGAAATTACTGAAAATGAGTTTTAATTAAAAATTTCTTAAAATTTTTGAATTTATCTAAATAACATAATATTTAAAAAGCTTAAAATTGATAATTTGTTAAATTTTAGCTAATAATTATATGAATTTTATAAATAGAACTTTAGTTGTGATACCTCCCGGTTATTTGGTAATATCTACTAATTCCATATATAATTAGATTTTTTGGGTCGATATGCCAATTTTGCATGATAAATTGTTATTAAGGTAATATTTTTTAGCTTTATAAATATACGATGCCTGCACAAATTTTTATTGAAACACCGCGGCTTATTTTAAGGCAATGGCAACAGGATGACCATGAACCTTACATCGCCCTAAACATGGACCCGGAGGTGGTGGAGTTTTTTCCATCGACTTATTCCAGGGAGGAAACCCTTGCGCAAATTGACAGGTGCGTTGGTCATGTCAACCAATATGGCTTTGGTTTTTTTGCAGTGGAGCGAAAAGATAACGGGCAATTTATTGGCTTTACCGGCCTTTCGCATCCACGGTTCGAAAGCCACTTTACGCCTTGTGTAGAAATTGGCTGGCGGTTAAGCAAAGCAAACTGGGGCATTGGGTTTGCAACCGAGGCAGCAAGAGCCTGCCTGCAGTTTGGTTTTGAAACGTTGAAGGTGGATGAAATATTCTCATTTACGGCGGAACATAACATTCGGTCGGAAAACGTAATGAAAAAGATCGGGATGGTTAAGGACGGGTATTTTGAACATCCGTCTATTGCCGGGGGGCATCCTTTAAAACGGCATGTTTTGTATAAAATCAGCTGAACATTTTTGGTTATCTCATTTCAATATCATTCTTGTCTTTTAAACGGTTGCTGTTGTAAACATTCAGATACTATTGCCGTTGATTAGTATCACAAGATAAAATTTAAAAAAGAATGAACACCGTACCCGAAATAGCCAATCGCTTAGCATCATTATGTAACGAACTTAAATTTGTTGAAGCTTATACCGAGTTATACGCTGATAACGCGGTAAGCATCGACCCTAACTATAAAAACGAACCGTTCACCGGCCTTCATAACTTGATTGAGCGCGAAAGGCAATTCCTGGAAAACGTAGAAATACATGATATTAAAGTGTCTGATGCAACTTTTGCCGGTAGTTACTTCAGTGTGACTCTATCTATGCATTTTACAGTTAAGGGGCAGGGAACCAAAATGATTGAAGAGATTTGCGTCTATAAAGTTGAAAATGGTAAAATTGTAAGTCAGCAATTCTTTATAGGCTAAGGGAGGAAGTCAGAAGTCAGAAGTCAGAAGTCAGAAGTCAGAAGTCAGAAGTCAGAAGTCAGAA
>JBDUDE010000400.1:0-4075 GCA_040003105.1 Mucilaginibacter sp.
GCTATGTAGAACAGCGGTTGGCTGGTAACGTCGCGATAATGCAAGCCCTTGGCTATAGCGCGCAGCTTATCAACAATCATCCAGATGGTGATTATCGTCCCGGCCAAAAAGCTTAACACCCCCATCGTTCCGAAAAAGTGCATAGGGCGTTTGCCGAATTTGCCCACAAAAAATATCGACACTAAATCGAGCAGTCCGTTTATAAAGCGGCTCATGCCGAATTTTGTTTTACCGTACTTGCGCGGCCTGTGCTCAACTACCTGTTCGCCTATTTTAGTGAAGCCGGCCCATTTGGCTATTACAGGGATGTAACGGTGCATCTCTCCGTAAACCTCTATGTTTTTAACAACGGCGCTGCGGTAAGCTTTCAATCCGCAGTTAAAATCGTGCAGGTTATCTATGCCCGACATGCGGCGCGTTGCAGCATTGAATAATTTTGTAGGGATGGTTTTGCTCAGCGGGTCGTGCCGTTTGGCTTTCCAGCCCGAAATCAGGTCGTATTTTTCTTCGGTGATGCGACGGTAAAGCTCGGGTATTTCATCGGGACTGTCCTGCAGGTCGGCATCCATGGTGATTACCACGTTGCCTTTGGTTGCTTCAAAGCCGGTATTCAATGCCGCCGATTTGCCATAATTGCGCCTGAACTTGATGCCCTTGATAAAAGGGTTGCCGGCATTAAGCTTGCGTATCATCTCCCACGACCCGTCTTTGCTGCCATCGTCAACAAGTATCACCTCGTAAGTAAATCTGTTTTCGTCCATCACGCGGCTTATCCATGAGGTAAGTTCGGGCAATGATTCTATTTCGTCGTAAAGCGGTACTACTACTGATATATCCATTTATTAGGGATGGGACCGGAGATTAGGATGCACCTCCAAATCATCCGCAAAAATATAAAAATTTGCTTAGTTTATCAGGTAGTTTACATTGTTAAGTAAACGTTGTTGATAGCTATCCCCGGCTACTCATCACTCCGCAAGAATCAGGTTGCCGGGCCCGGAACTTCTTTTAAACTTTGCCTTGATTTTAAAACTCAAACGATGCTTAAAAAAGTTTTTGCCTGTTTTCTTGCATTTCTATATTGTAACCTGTGTACCGCACAATCCGATGATTTTTCATATCACCGGGAAAATATAAATGGCGTGCGGATTTTTTACCGGATGACAGGTAACCCGCATAACCCCGCCATTATATTGTTACATGGTTTCCCCAGCTCATCTGTTATGTACCAGGGCCTTATGGAACTGTTAAAAAAAGATTTCTTCTTAATAGCGCCCGACTATCCTGCCCATGGATATTCAGATGTACCATCTGCCGGAAGTTATCCGCTAACCTTTGATAACATAAGCAACAGTATCGATTCATTATTAAACAAATTGGGGATACATAAGTATAGTTTGTTTATGCAGGATTACGGAGCCCCGGTAGGCTTCAGATTAGCCCTTAAACACCCCGAAAACATAACCGCATTAATTATTCAAAACGGTAATGCTTATATGGAAGGCTTCCCCGAAGCAAAGAACGATAAGGGCGAACTGCAACAGTACTGGCGGGATAAAAACAAAAAATATGAAACGGATTGGATAGCTTATTACCGTAAAGCAAGTTTACTTTTAACAGAAAAAATGAATTTTTCGGCTACGGTAAATCCTGAACGGCGAATTTTAGACGCTGAAATAATGTTAAAGCCGGGCAGGTTAGAGTTATTTATGCAATTATGGTTTGATTATGGTAACAATGTGAAAAGTTACCCGCTCTGGCATCAGTATCTTAGAAAGTATCAGCCGCCCGTTTTAATTACATGGGGTAAAGAAGATACTTATTTTACAATTCCGGGTGCTTTGGCTTATCTGCAGGATGTACCCAAAGCCGAAATTCATTTACTAAATGGCGGCCATTGGGCGGTTACCGAAAATAATACGGCAGAAATTGCTGAATTGATACTTAGCTTTTTCAAAAGAAATAGTATAAATTAACTTCGAATCACAAATAGCAAGCCCGATTTTATATTTTTCGAGTGTTATATTTAAAACGATATGGTTAAAGACCTGACAGTAAATTATTACCGGATTGAAAAAGCAGTGAGTTATCTTACTGCCAATTTCAAATCGCAGCCGGACCTTGATGTAATTGCTGAAAAGGTAAACCTTAGCCCGTTTCATTTTCAGCGTTTATTTTTAGATTGGGTTGGATTGACGCCTAAAAAATTTGTACAATACCTTACGCTCGAACATTTAAAAAGCGAAATACGACAAACACAAAATGTTATTGAAGCAGCCAATATCGCCGGCCTGTCGAGCCAATCCAGGGTATACGACCTGTTTATAAACATGGAGGGGGTTAGTCCGCAGCAATTCAAATCGGCGGGTATGGGCCTGGAAATTGTTTATGGCTACCACGCCACCCCATTCGGCATGTGCTTTATAGCTATTACTGAAAGGGGCGTTTGCGACTTTCACTTTATCGACGAAGATAGCAAGCGTGATGAATACATGAATTTTTCGAAAAAATGGTATTTCGCAACTATCAATCACCGGCCGGACATTACGCAGGGATATGTACAAAAAATATTTAAACCCGGCGCAGCGGACAGGGAAAAGCTTAACCTGCTGGTGCAGGGGACTGACTTCCAGGTAAAAGTGTGGCAGGCCCTTGTTAATATCCCTTTTGGCGGCGTGCAAACCTATAAGCAACTATCTGAACAAATCGGGCATCCCGGCAGTATCCGGTCTGTCGCGACAGCGGCGGGCAAAAATCCAATATTATATCTCATACCCTGCCATCGCATAATATGTGCTACCGGGGATGTGGGTAACTTTAGCTACGGCCGGGTGCGCAAACAAGCTATGATTGCATGGGAGATGGGGAAAAATGAAATCAGCCGTCAGTAAACCTCGCAGTATCAACCCTGGTGAATTAACATTTAATTTATTATGAAAATATGTTTTGTAACGTGCAGCAAGGAGCCTGCTTTAACTGAAGACGACCTGCTGTTAAGCAGGTATTTACTAACTAAGAATATCATTGTGGAGCCGGCGCTGTGGGATGATATAAAAATAAACTGGCAGGCTTATGACGCTATCGTACTGCGCTCGATGTGGGACTATCATACCCGGATAGACGAATTTAATATATGGCTTGATAAGCTTGAGGCATTGAGCTGCAAAGTTTTAAACCCTGTATCAATAGTTAAATGGAACCAAAATAAAAAATACCTGGCCCAGCTTTCGCAGCAAGGGGCTTTGGTTCCGCCTCATCATTTCTCTCCCCAAAATTCAAATACCAGGTTAAGTCATATTATGGCTGTTAATAGTTGGGACAAGGCGGTGGTGAAGCCCGCAATTTCTGGCGGTTCGTTTAATACCTGGACAACAACTGTTTTAGATGTGGGCTTCAATGAAGTTAACTTCACTCAAATGCTTCAACAAGGCGATGTAATAGTTCAGAAATTTATGGATGAAGTTATTATAAACGGGGAATTGTCGCTTATGTTTTTTGATAAAAAATTCAGCCATGCCGTGGTTAAAAAGGCAAAGTCAGGCGACTTTAGGGTGCAGGCACAATTTGGTGGGATAGCAACAACTGTTTTTCCGGGCGAGACAATTTTAAAAAGTGCTGGCGCATTATTAAATACAATTGAAGAGCCCTTGCTTTATGCCCGCGTGGATGGAATAATAGCGGATGATGGGGCCTTTTATTTGATGGAACTGGAATTAATAGAACCGGTTTTATTTATTGGAACTGATGAAATTGCCTGCGACAACTTTTACATCGCATTTCGCAATTTACTGTAGCAAACAACTAAAGTCCATTGCGCAAGAATCAGGTTGCCAACCTGAAGCCATGATTATACCTTGCATCATAATATTTAAATCACATTTGTTATGCCAGCACTAATCATTATCGATGCCCAAAATGAATTTTCACCAAACGGTAAACGGCCCGTATCCGGTCATTCTGCGGCTATCGAAGTAATTTATAATAGAGTTGAACAGGCAAGGGCTAATAATACTCCAATTGCCTGGGTACGGCATTTTAACAGGCCGGACGAATCACCGGCATTTGTACCGGGTTC
>JBDUDE010000508.1:0-4074 GCA_040003105.1 Mucilaginibacter sp.
AGGTGTTTGCGCACTTGCTGGGTACCGATGCTTTCCAGGAGACCGATGTGATAAACATTACCACGCCAGTTACCAAATGGAACTACCAGGTAACCGATGCTACTGAAATACCCGAAGCTATTGCCAAGGCATTTTATATTGCCAAAACCGGCAGGCCCGGCCCGGTGCTTATCGATATCACCAAAAACGCACAAATACAGAAATTTGACTATAAAGGCTATACCAAATGCGACCATATCCGCAGCTATCGCCCGAAACCAATTATTAGGCCGCAATACATAAAAGAGGCAGCCGAACTGATCAACAGCGCTAAAAAGCCGTTCATCATTTGGGGCCAGGGCGTAATATTAGGCAGCGCCGAGCAGGAGTTTAAAGCTTTTGTAGAAAAGAGTGGTATCCCCGCAGCATGGACAATACTGGGCGCAGGCGCTATCCCAACCAGTCACCCCTTAAACGTGGGGATGTTGGGCATGCATGGCAATTACGGCCCGAATGTATTAACCAACGAGTGCGATGTATTAATAGCCATCGGCATGCGTTTTGACGACCGCGTAACCGGTCGCCTTGACAAATATGCCAAACAGGCAAAGGTTGTCCACTTAGATATCGACCCGGCCGAAATCGACAAAAACGTAAAATCAACCGTACCCGTTTGGGGCGATTGCAAGGAAACCCTGCCATTGCTTACTGCTTTGGTTGAGAAAAAAGACCATACAGAATGGGTTAAGCTATTTAACGAATACACCCAAAAAGAATATGATGCGGTAATTCATGAAGAGCTAAACCCAACATCGCCGCAGATGACGATGGGTGAGGTAATCAAGCAGCTAAATGAGCTTACCAAAGGTGATGCAGTTATAGTTACCGACGTGGGCCAGCACCAGATGGTGGCCTGCCGCTATGCAACGCTAAACAAAACCCGCAGCAACATCACCAGCGGCGGCCTCGGCACCATGGGCTTTGCCCTGCCGGCAGCCATAGGCGCCAAGTTTGGTGCACAGGAGCGCGACGTTATCGCCATCATCGGCGATGGCGGTTTCCAGATGACCTTGCAGGAACTGGGTACCATTATGCAAACCGGTGTTGATGTAAAGATCATCATCCTTAACAACAAATTCCTGGGCATGGTGCGCCAGTGGCAGGAGCTGTTTAACTCTAAACGCTATTCGTTTGTAGATATCCAAAGCCCCGATTTTGTGGCAGTAGCCGCAGCATACGGTATCGCCGGCAAAATGATTGACGACCGCAAGGACCTGCCATCGGCATTAAAACAAATGATGGAAAATAAAGGCTCGTTCCTGTTGGAGGTAATGGTAACCAAAGAGAACAACGTGTTCCCGATGGTGCCGCAGGGATGCAGTGTTGCTGAAATTAGGTTGAAATAAAAGGCTGGGACGCCTCACCCTGCCCTCTCCAAAGGAGAGGGTTCAAAAAAGAGCGAAGTTCAAGTCCTCTCCTTTGGAGAGGATTATTACATGAGGGCTGCGCCGTTTAGGTGAGGCGACGACAAGCTATTAAAACAAAAACAAAATGGAAAACCAAATAGACAGGCAGGAATTCAACATCACGGTTTATACCGAAAACCAGATTGGTCTTTTAAACCGGATAGCGATAATATTTACCCGCCGCAAAATAAATATCGACAGCTTGAATACTTCTCCGTCGGAGATTGAGAGCATTCATCGTTTTAATATAGTGATTACCGAGTCGGAAGATGTGGTGCGCAAACTTTGCCGCCAGATTGAAAAACAGGTGGAAGTGCTGAAGGTGTACTATCACACCAATGAAGACGTGATTTGGCAGGAACTGGCCTTGTACAAAGTATCGACCGATGTAATTGCCGAAAAGGTAAGCGTTGAACGTTTGCTGCGCGAGAACGGCGCCCGCGTGGTGACCCTGCGCAAGGACTATACCGTGTTTGAAACCACCGGCCACCGCGAAGAAACGGACAACCTCATCAGCATTTTACAGCCCTACGGCCTGATAGAATTTGTACGCAGCGCCCGCGTAGCCATCATCAAAGACAGCGAAGGCTTCAACGCCAAAATCCGCGAGTTTGAACGGCTGGAACCAGGCGAAGAAGTGATAGAGAATGAATATTTGAATAAAGGGGAAAAAGTGTTTACGATGTAGGAGAAGGATTGGAATGTTGTAAAGTTGAAACGTTTAAATGTTAAAAAGAACCAACAAATCCAATAAAAAATTCGGTGTAATCATTCCCAAATCGGTGTAATCACCAAATAATATGCTTGAAGAAATAAGACAAAAATATCCATCGGCTTACAACGCTATAAAAGTTGCTACGGAAGCAAGTGGTTTTACTATGCCATCAGAAGTATTGACTTGTTCACTGCTTAAAACGCTGGCGGCATCAAAACCGGGTGGTAAGTTTTTGGAGTTGGGTACAGGTACGGGGTTATCAACAACCTGGATACTGGACGGCATGGACAGCGCATCGACATTGATATCTATCGATAATGATGAAACGCTGCTGAGCATCGCCAAAGAAAACCTTGGGGTTGATAAAAGGCTGCAACTAATTTGCACCGATGGCGGCGACTGGATAAAACAAAACGCTGCACAAAAGTTCAGCTTTGTTTTTGCTGATACCTGGCCGGGCAAATATTTGTTGCTGGATGAAGTACTGAATATGGTTGAAACGGGCGGTTTTTACATCATTGATGACATGTTGCCCCAGGCGAACTGGCCTACCGGCCACGCCGAAAAGGCAACCGACCTCATCAGCTATTTAGATAGCCGCGAGGACATCATCCTAACAAAAATGGGCTGGGCAACGGGAATAGTAATTATAACAAAAAAATAACGGAGAAAGACTTACGAAGTTTACTGGCGGATTGGCAAGTAAACTTCGTAAGTCTGAACTCCACAAAAAGTAAATTATAAACTAAAATATAAAACAACCAAGGCATCGGTGTAATCAATCAAAAACCGGTGTAATCAAAAACAACAATACGATGGCAAAATTAAATTTCGGCGGTACTGAAGAAAACGTAGTTACCCGCGAAGAGTTCCCTTTATCAAAGGCACAGGAAGTATTAAAAGACGAAGTTGTAGCAGTAATTGGCTATGGCGTTCAGGGTCCTGGCCAGGCGCTTAACCAAAAAGACAATGGCATAAACGTTATTGTTGGTCAGCGTAAAGGCACAAAAACATGGGATAAAGCTGTAAGCGATGGCTTTGTACCCGGCGAAACACTTTTTGAAATTGAAGAAGCCCTTGAAAAAGGCACAATTATTTGTTACCTGTTGAGCGATGCTGCCCAGATTGCAGTTTGGCCGACCGTTAAAAAACATTTAACTCCCGGCAAAGCGCTGTATTTTTCGCATGGTTTTGGCATCACTTTTAAAGAGCAAACCGGCATTGTTCCCCCTGCTGATGTAGACGTATTTTTGGTTGCCCCTAAAGGTTCGGGCACTTCATTGCGCCGCATGTTTTTACAGGGCCGCGGCTTAAACTCAAGCTACGCCATTTTCCAGGATGCAACCGGTAAAGCAAAAGACCGCGTAATTGCATTAGGTATTGCTGTAGGCAGCGGTTACCTTTTTGAAACCGACTTTAAGAAAGAAGTATTCAGCGACTTAACCGGCGAACGCGGTACCCTAATGGGTTGCGTGCAGGGTATTTTCGCAGCACAATACGAAGTGTTACGCAAAAACGGCCACTCACCATCTGAAGCATTTAATGAAACTGTTGAAGAGCTAACCCAATCGTTAATGCCATTGGTTGCCGAAAACGGTATGGACTGGATGTATGCCAACTGCTCTACCACTGCACAGCGCGGCGCGTTGGACTGGTGGAAACGGTTCCGCGATGCTACCCAACCAGTGTTTGAAGAACTATACAAAAGCGTGGCAACAGGTGTTGAATCACAAAAATCAATCGACAGCAACAGCAAGGCCGATTACCGTGAAAAACTGGATGCCGAACTAAAAGAACTGCGCGAAAGCGAAATGTGGCAGGCAGGCAAAACTGTAAGAAGTTTAAGGCCGGAGAATCAAGTAGTGGAAGCGTAAAGGCCCCCTAACCCCCTAAAGGGGGAACAAAAATTTACAT
>JBDUDE010000064.1:0-13792 GCA_040003105.1 Mucilaginibacter sp.
TGGCAAAGCGACTTCATCAATAACTTGCACTGGTCCGATACCATCATTAACAAAGAGGGTAAAGAACGGGTTGCTGCCAAAATTGCCGAAAAAGTAAAGGACGGCGATGTGCTGGGCGTTGGCTCCGGCTCAACGGTATTTATGGCATTGTTTGCCATCGCTAAAAGGATAAAGGAAGAAAAACTAAACGTTAAGGCAATACCCACTTCGGTTGAAATCAGCATGGCGTTGACTAACATGGGCATACCGATTACCAGCCTTTACGAGCACAGGCCCGACTGGTTGTTCGACGGCGCCGATGAGGTTGACCCAAACCGCAGCCTGATAAAAGGCCGTGGCGGCGCAATGTTTAAAGAGAAATTGCTGATTAGCAGCAGCCCGGTAAATTATATCATAGTCGACGATTCGAAGCTGGTTGATAAATTGGGTAGTAAGTTCCCGGTGCCTATTGAGGTTTTCCCGCAAGCATTACTACATGTGGAAGAAGAACTGAAGAAGCTGGGTACGAGAGAACTGATTTTAAGGCCCGCAAAAGGCAAAGACGGCCCCGTTATTACCGAAAACGGCAACCTGGTTATCGATGCTTGGTTTGATAACATTCCGGATGATATGGAGTTGCGGATAAAATCGATAACGGGGGTAATTGAAAGCGGGCTGTTTATTAATTATAACGTGGAGATTTTGATGGCATAGGCCATGTAAATACTACACTAAACTGACTGTAAGTGGTATGCTTATTGTCGCAAACAACACAAACCAACACTCATTTTGAGTACTATAATTAACTATAAAATAACAAACTAATGGAAACTAATAAAGTAAAGCAAATACACAGCTTTGGTCAAAGCATCTGGCTCGATTTTATCGACAGGGCAATCATTTCATCCGGAAAACTGCAAAGCCTGATTGACGACGACGGCGTACGCGGGGTAACCTCGAACCCGGCTATTTTCGAAAAGGCCATCACTAGCAGTTCTGATTATGACAATGATATCCGCTCACTTGCCAAAACCGCTAAAACCAACGAAGAGCTGTTTTTTGGTTTGGCTGTTTCCGATATACAAAACGCAACCAAACTTTTTGAAGGCGTTTACAATGAATCAAAAGGCGAAGACGGTTATGTAAGTTTGGAAGTGTCGCCATTTTTGGCACTTGACGCCGAAGGCACTGCCAAACAAGCGGAAGAACTTTGGAAAAAAGTTGACCGCAAAAACGTAATGATAAAAATCCCGGGTACTAAACCAGGCTTACAAGCTATAAGGGAATCGATTGGTAAAGGGATAAACATTAACGTTACCCTATTATTCGGTTTGCCACGTTACGAAGAAGTAACTGAAGCTTACATCTCTGGTCTTGAGGACCACTTAGCCGCCGGCCATAAAATCGGCCACATATCATCGGTAGCCAGCTTCTTTTTAAGCCGTATCGATGTGCTGGTTGACCCCCTATTGGACGAAAAAGGCTTAGGCGATTTAAAAGGCGAAGTTGCCATCGCGTCAGCAAAAAAAGCTTACGAAATTTACAAACGCGTGTTCAGCGGCCCGCGCTGGGAAAAACTGGCTGCAGAGGGTGCACAGCCGCAGCGTTTGCTTTGGGCAAGCACCAGCAGCAAAAATCCTGCATTTAAGGACACTAAATATGTTGAGGCGCTGATTGGCCCTGCAACTGTTGACACTGTTCCATTGGAAACTATCGAAGCTTTCCGCGACCATGGCGTTGCCACTAACAGCCTTGAAGAAGGGTTGGATACAGCGACAGAAATTTTAAATAAACTTAAAACAGCCGGTATCGATATTGATAAATTAACCCAGCAACTGGAAGACGAAGGTATTGAGAAATTCAACAAGCCCTTTGAAAAACTGCTGCAAGCTATTGAAGACCAGAAAACCAAAGTTTAAACAAGGTGGAGACATTGTCAGTTAAGGTCCTGTTTTTTGACATTGGTGGCGTGTTACTTACCAATGGCTGGGGGCATGGCGCACGTGAAGAAGCCGCCCGCAAGTTCGGCCTCGATTATAACGAGGTAAAAGAACTGCACACCTTTATCTTCAATGTTTACGAGGCGCAGGGTGTTAATCTTGACGATTACCTGGACACCGTTGTTTTTAACCATCCGCGTGATTTTGCACGCGAGGATTTCATAAACTTTATGTTCGAGCAATCGGTGGAGTTGCCTGGTACGCTTGCCTGGTTAAAAGAGTGGAAAAAGGATTGCGGTTTTAAAATAATAGCTATCAATAACGAGGGCAAAGAGTTGAATGATTACCGCGTGAAAAAATTCAAGTTGCATGAAGCATTCGACGCCTTTGTATCATCGTGCGAGGTAGGCATCCGCAAACCCGACCCAGCCATATTCAAACTGGCCATGGGCATTGCCATGGCGCAGCCACAGGAATGTGTTTATTTTGATGACCGTAAAATGTTTGCCCTCGCTGCCGCAAAATTGGGCATGGAAGCGCACCAGCATACCAGCTTTGAAGAAACCAAGGCGATATTAGAGAGAATAAAAAAGGAAAATAAATCCCCCAAAAAATGAGCTCACAAACAAACAAATTCGCTTTCGGCATGATAGGCCTTGGCACCATGGGCCGCAGCCTGCTGCTCAACATGGCCGACCATGGTTTTGCCGTTGCAGGACATGATAAAGATGCCGCTAAAGTAGCATCGCTTAACGAGGAAGGAAAAGAATATGATGTGAAAGGGTTTGGCGACGCTAAAGAATTTATACAAAGCTTAACCACCCCACGTGCCATCATGATGCTCGTGCCTGCCGGTAAAATTGTTGACGCGGTTATTGAAGAACTTACACCATTGTTGGACAAAGGTGATATTTTAATTGATGGCGGCAACTCGCACTTTACCGATACCAACCGCCGGGTTGAAGAGCTGGAGGCCAAAGGCCTGCATTTCTTCGGCATGGGTGTTTCGGGTGGTGAGGAAGGCGCCCGCCGCGGCCCGAGTATGATGCCGGGCGGCGATAAAGATGCCTACGCGGTAATGAAACCGATATTTGAAGCCATTGCTGCCAAGGTTGACGGCGCGCCATGTGTTACTTATATTGGTCCCGGTGCATCTGGTCACTTTGTAAAAATGGTGCATAACGGCATTGAGTACGGCATTATGCAGCTGATTGCCGAGACTTACGAGATAATGAAGACCGGCCTGAAGATGGACAATGCCGCCATGGGAGAGGTATTTGCCAAATGGAACGATGGTCGCTTAAAGTCTTTCCTGCTCGATATCACCAAAGATATTTTCAAATACAAAGCCCCCGGCACCGACCATTTGCTGCTTGACGACATTAAGGATGAAGCAAAAGCGAAAGGCACCGGTAAGTGGACATCGCAGGTGGCTATGGATTTACAGGCGCCTATACCGACGGTTGATACTGCTGTTGCCATGCGCGACTTATCGAAATACAAAGCCCTGCGCGTACAGGCCAGTGAAGTTTACAGTACGGATGCGATAACGCTGGATGCAAATAAAGACGAGTTTTTAACTGCGCTGGAGCAGGCTTTTTATTTTAATATGATAATCAGCTATGCGCAGGGCATGCACTTATTATCACTGGCATCGGCAGAATTTAAATACGATCTGCATTTAGGGGATATCGCAAAAATATGGCGCGGCGGCTGTATTATCCGCTCGGAGTTTTTGAATGATATTTTCAATGCTTATCAAAAAGATGCGAAACTGCCGCACCTTTTACTGGATGGCGGTGTTGCGGAACTGATTAAAGCAGCTGTACCGGGCGCGCGTAAAGTGCTTTCGGCGACTGTTGCGGCGGGCATAGCAGCGCCTGCTTATGCATCGTCATTAAGTTATTTTGATGCCTTCCGCAGCAAACGGATGCCATCAAACTTAACCCAGGCGCAACGTGATTATTTTGGCGCACACACTTATGAGCTAATAGGCAAAGAAGGCGTGTTCCATACGCAGTGGACTGCGGGAAGCGGGGAGTAAGCAGGTGATAAACGCGTTATTATTATAATTATATTTGTAATATGGCAACACTAGCAGCAAAGAAATCGTTTTTTGAGATGAGCCCTGAAGAAATTCATGAGCACTTGAAACCGGTCGCAGAGAAAGCAAAACAGGAAGCATGGGATAAGGGTCTATGGTATTCTTACCAAAATGAACTTTGTGTTGACGATGATATGTTTATACACGAGTTTAAAGATGGCCATAAAGAATTAATAAAATTGGGCGACGAAACAGGCAAATTCAAAGTTTTGAAAGTTTTAAATGCCTGATTATACTATTGTTGCAGGTCCGAACGGAGCGGGAAAAAGTACCTTTTCCGTTCGCATGTCAGAACCTGGTTCTTTAATATTCGATGCTGATAAAGTTAAGGCGTCAAAGTTGGAACAATGGCCAGATATCCCTATCGAAAGCATAGAGATGATGATGACTACCGAGTATTGGAATATAGAGGATCAGGCCATTGAGGAAAATAAAAGCTTAACCGTTGAAAGCAATCTAAGAGATGATTTCTTAATTAAAAGGTTATCATTTTTTAAAAGTAAGGGATATTCGACAAACTTGATATTTATGTTATTACCCAGCGTAAAGGCGTCCAGTGATAGAGTGACCTTAAGAGTTGCCGGCAAGGGGCATTACGTTGATCTCGATAGTATAAAATATAATTTTGAATATAGTTTGAAAATGCTCAAAGAGCATTTCAATAAATTTGATAACGTACGTTTGCTCGATTCTTCGTCGAAGGAAAAACTTACCATTCCTAGTTTATTATTAACAATTCAAAAAAGCAAAGTCACTTTCACCAATCCAAACATTCCCCAATGGGCCAAACCAAACATCGACGAACTCCTTGAAAATATAACCCCTAACTGAAAAACAAATTACAATGAGCACAACAAAATCAGAACCTACCATATTTATCATTTTCGGCGGCACCGGCGACTTAAATTCCCGGAAAATAGCCCCGGCGCTTTATAACCTGTTCCTGGATGGCTGGTTGCCAAAGCAGTTTTCTATCATTGGTACAGGCAGAACCAAGCTTACCGATGAGAAGTTCAGGGACAACCTGCATAACGATATCGACCAGTTTTCGCGCAGTGGAAAAACTGATGACAAGAAATGGGCCGAATTTTCGGCAAGTATCCATTACCAGGTATCAGACGCTACCGATGCAGAGACTTACAAGGAGTTCGGCAAACGTATTGACAAACACAACGCCGAGTGGAAAACCAAGGCGAATGTAATATTCTACCTGGCTGTGGCGCCAAACTTTTTCCCCATCATCGCCTCGAATATATCAAAAGCCAAGCTGGCCGAAGACAAAAACCGGGTACGCATCATCATCGAAAAACCTTTCGGGCACGATTTGGAAACGGCAAAGGAGTTGAATCAACTGCTATCGGGGATTTTTGATGAGTGCCAGATTTACCGCATTGACCATTACCTGGGCAAAGAAACGGTACAAAATATTATGGCTTTCCGCTTTGCTAATAGCATTATGGAACCGCTGTGGAACCGTAATTATATCGAGCATGTGCAAATATCGGTTACCGAGCAATTAGGCGTTGAAGAACGCGGCGATTACTACGATGGGGCCGGCGCAATGCGCGATATGATTCAAAACCACCTGCTGCAACTGCTTTGCCACGTGGCCATGGAACCACCGGTAAGTTTTAATGCCGATGAAGTACGCGACCGCAAGGTTGACGTATTAAAAGCCATGCGCAGGTTTACTCCCGAAGATGTGCGGAACTCAGCTGTCCGTGGCCAATATGGCAGCGGATGGATGAAAGGCAAGGAAGTGCCCGGATACCGTGAAGAACCAAAGGTTAACCCGGAATCGAACACCGAAACATTTGCGGCCATTAAGTTTTTTGTTGACAACTGGCGCTGGCATGGCGTTCCGTTTTACCTGCGTACAGGCAAGCGCATGCACCAGTCGTCATCTGTTATTACCATCCAATTTAAAGACGTCCCGCATTTAATATTTCCTGCTGAATCAAGCGAAAGCTGGCAGCAAAACAGGTTGATTATTAGTATTCAGCCCGAAATGAGCATCCGTTTACAAGTGCAGGCTAAACGCCCGGGGCTTGATATGGTATTAAATACGGTAGATATGGTGTTTGATTACAAAGGCACTTATGCAAACCAAGCGCCCGAGGCTTACGAAACATTGATACTGGACACCATGCTGGGCGACCAAACCCTATTTATGCGTGGCGACCAGGTGGAAGCAGCCTGGGAATTGGTGATGCCGATATTAAGCACCTGGCAAAATAAAAAGAGCCTTAATTTCCCTAACTATTCTGCCGACTCATGGGGGCCAGAATCTGCCGAGGCGCTAATTGCCCGCGACGGATTCAACTGGTTTACCTTGCCAGTGAATGGGAAAAAGTAGTGATTAGTTAATTGGAGGTTAGAGATTAGGAAAAGCATCGTCGTTTTACTCCTGACTTCTAATCTCCGGCCTCTGATCTCTAATTAACTAAACTCTAATCTCTAATCAAATGAGCTTAAACATATATAACACCGCCGACGAAGTATTGACCGCGTTAGCCGAATATTTCGTAATAATTGGCAGCGAAGCTATCGGCAAAAATGGCAAATTCTCGGTTGCGCTGTCGGGCGGCAGCTCGCCAAAAAAACTTTATGAGTTATTGGCAAGCAATTACCACGACCAACTGGACTGGGAGAAAGTTTATTTCTTCTTCGGCGATGAGCGCAATGTGCCGCAGGACAGCCCGGACAGCAATTACCTGATGGCCAAAAAGGCGCTGTTCGTGCCGTTGTTTATCGATCCGCACCAGGTGTTTGCTGTAGATACTACCCTCGAACCCAAAGAGGCCGCCAAAAAATACCAGGAAGAGGTAGAACAGTTTTTCGACGACACCGAACTCAGCTTTGATTTAATACTGCTTGGCCTTGGCGATAATTCGCACACGGCATCTTTATTTCCGCACACGCCGGTATTGCATGACCGGGTACCAGGCGTTAGCGAAGTGTTTTTGCCCGACCAGCAGGTTTACCGCATCACCCTGAACGCGCCACTAATTAACGAGGCCCAAAACATTGCATTTTTAGTTTATGGCGAAGGGAAGGCAATAGCTGTACATCATGTATTAGAAGATGACGAGGATATTGAAGAATACCCTGCGCAATTAATTGAGCCTATTGTTGGGCAAATACAGTGGTTTTTGGATGAGGCTGCGGCTTCGATGTTGGAAAACAAATAAAATTTTGTCTGAACCTTGATTTACCTGATGCAAGGATTTTCTTGATTGAATCATGGCAATCCTAAAATCCTACAAATCATGGTTCAGACAACCCAATAACCAACCCACCAAATCATTCGCAGCCTTATCATTTTCGAACGACTTCGGTAACCGGCCATTGGTGTATTCGTCATACAGCCATGGGTCGCCAACTGCAATTACTGTGCCTTTGCCATATTTGGCCGTGGCTATTATTACTGCGCCGCTACTGTTTTTTAGTAAAGGCTTAGCCGCGCCGCTTAGTGCTATAGAACATACGTCCTTCATAAATATTTTATCGGCAGTTTTAAAAGTGGGGTTACCGGTAGTGATTACAGCGCCATCTTCAAAATGATTGTCGTCAATTACATGGTTTTGCAAATCATCATTAAAATGCATCCCGAATTTGGCGGCAAGGTTGTTAAAGTGAGGCAATTCGACATTGGCACTGTCATTGGCCATCAGCAGTAGTACGCCGCCGTTTTTCACCCATGCAGCAATCTCTTTAATATCTTTCTGCTGGATATAATTTGGATTGGGGCTTTCTTTTTTAGTATCCGGGTCGACAATAATATATACGGCGGTGCCCTTTAAATTGTACCGCGTTGGCGCATCGCCCAGTGTATCTAAATTAGCACCGGCCCTTTTAAAAGCATCACCAAAAATTGAAAAGCCCGGGTTTGCTTTCTCGGTCCACAAATAATGGTACCTTTCTATTTTGCCCGATGATGTTTTATGAACCTCGTGGTTAAAATAATAATCGAGCGTAACCTTTTGAGCGTTCACATTGATGTAAACACCCGCCAGTAAAACAGTAGCTATTAAGATTCTTAGTTTCTTCATTTCGCAGCGAATTGTGTGTACCGTTTCATGGCTTCTACAAAATAGTAGTCTGCATAACTAATAGCAACGTCAAGCTCGCTTTTTTGCGGAAAGTGGCCCACACTATGCTTTAAAATAAAACCGCCGTTGGTGCCCGGTGCTGCCTTGTATTCGGGCGCTGACAATGTTTTTATAATTGATTGCGCTGCACTAAAATATTTAATGCCATCATTATTATCCGTGTAACGGCAAAGTTCCAATAGCGCCGATGCCATAATCGCCCCTGCAGAGGCATCCCGCAAAACGTTGGGAATGTTAAACGCGTTAAAATCCCAATAGGGGATTTTATCAGCCGGCAGGTTTGGATTGTTAAGGATGAATTCGGCGATGTGTTTGGCCTGTTCAAGGTATTTCTTGTCTTTGGTTTCGCGGTACATCACCGTAAACCCGTAAAGCCCCCAAACCTGGCCCCTTGCCCATGCCGACTCATCAGCGAAGCCCTGCGCGGTCTTTTTTTGCTGCACTGCCCCGGTTTCCGGGTTGTAGTTTATTACGTGGTATGAGCTGAAATCAGACCTGTAATGATTTTTCATAGTGGTATTGGCATGCGTTACCGCAATTTTATAAAAGCTGGAATCACCGGTTTCCTTAGTGGCCCAAAACAATAACTCGAGGTTCATCATGTTATCTATAATCACCAAAAAATCCGAAGGTTTGGATTCCCACGATTTGATGCAGCCTACTTTTGGATTAAACCGGGTAGATAATGATTTAGCACTGTTGACCAATATTTGTTTGTCCTCCTGATTTGGGCTCAGCCTGTTTGCATTGCCAAAACTCGTGTACATCATAAAGCCAAGGTCGTGCGTGTGGGTATTGTATTGTTCCCTGGCCAGGCTATCCATT
The DNA here is from genome assembly GCA_040003105.1 of Mucilaginibacter sp. Classification (GTDB taxonomy): domain Bacteria; phylum Bacteroidota; class Bacteroidia; order Sphingobacteriales; family Sphingobacteriaceae; genus Mucilaginibacter. Next base: position 8,961 of record JBDUDE010000064.1, read on the forward strand.
GAGTGTTTGGCCGCTGTCAACAAGGCTTCATCGTGGTTTTGCTCATAGAGATTTAACAGGGTGCCTGAATAAAAACCGCTACACCACCAGCGGGAGCTACCGGTTTCGAGTTTATTGGTGGCCGGGTTGAAATTCTTTGGAAAGCGCCCGGGTGTAAGCCGGTCAGCCAAAAGCTTATATTGGCTGTCGGCATCTGTTAAATTTTGTTTTATAACAGCAAGCAGTTGAGCCTGCGGTTTTAAATACGAAACAGCCTGGGCAAAACAAGATTGGCTAAAGCCGGCAAGACATATTATTATAACAATAAACAGGTACCTGGTTTTCATAAACAGTTTTTAAGAATAGCCAGCACATTGTATGGCAGCTAAGGTTAAAGATATGGCCTTTTTTTAATTTGATAAACAGCCTGTAATAAAAAAGGATAATGGGCTTTCCCATTATCCTTTTTTAAAGGTCATATTATTTTATTTAACCTCGAATGTAAAATATTGGCTTGCTGCATCGCCGTTTGCTGTTAAGCCCTGTACAACGCCGACGTATTTGCCCGCCTGGTCCGATGTATAAAACGACACTTTATCCTGGTTATTTACATTGGGCCCCCAGTATAACAGGTTCCTGAAATCAGGTATCCGGCTGGTGGCCTGCACCGGGGTCTCGTATAACGGCGAATAAAATTGCCTGCGTAGTTGTAACCCCTCATAGTCAATTACTACGGCTTTAGGATCGAGCTCTACACCGCCTAAATCACCTTTGTAGGTGGTAAAGCTAAATATTCCTTCTTCTTCACTTGGGCCGTAAAAAAATCTTTCACGTATTACATCCAGCTTCCGCACCTTTAATGGGTCGACGGAGAATATTTTATTTACATCAAAAACCGGCACCCCATCCAATATCACCAGCGGGTCGCCGTCGAGAAAGCCACGGTCATTAAGCACCTTGATGTGGAATTTACCTTTCGACCTTACGATATTGTCCTCTGATACATATTCGCGCAAGTCTTCTTCCATGGTGGTAAACCGGGTAAAGTCATCCAGCTTATATGTTTTATAAGGTTTCCCGAAAAACGCACTGCTGTCAACACCGGGGTCGAATGTTTTTTTGATGTCGTTAGCCGAATAAATATTCAATATCTGAATACCCTGGCTGTGCGCCTGCAGCGCATTTTGCATACCATTAATAAATTCGAACTTGGGCAGCGGTGTTTTTGAATATTGCTCAGAGAACGGACTGGCTACATCTATCCGGTAGGTGCTGTCAACCGTTTCATTTGTTTGTGCCACTAACTCACCGGGACCATAAAACTCTTTCGTATTAAACAGCACATGCCCTGTTGAGTCGCTTTGTGCAGCGTATACCTGTACCCTTTTTCCGGGTACGCCCATAAAGGCAAAAATACCATTGGCCGGTGCATTGGTTTGCGTATTCACCAACTTTGCGGTAACAATATGGCCCTTGTATTCGGGCAAAAAGTTAAATGCCGGTGTTTTATTTTCCAGTACCTGGTTCCATTGAAAGCGGCGCCAGCCCTGGGTAAGCATTAAGTTGTCCAGCGCTTCATCAGTTTCGGCGTTGGCATTTGTAAAATAATAATCGGGCGATTCAATATTCCCCTTCAAATCCGAACCCAGCCACAGGTAGTCAAAAATATTGCTGTGGTCAACATCCTGTAACGAATCAACCCGGTATACTGCCATGGACATGTTTGCCAGTAACGGCTTATTTGCCGGGTCTTTTGCAGCCAGGCTGATATTCACTTTCTTTCGTAACGCATATTGCTGCTGGTCGGCGGCAGCAGCAATCATTAATTTCTGTGCAGGCCGCTTAAAATAAAGCCGCTCACAAACCGGCTGTTTTGAGTTGTTGAAAATAGTGATGCTTGATATACCATCGCCTAATGATGCCTTATTTATACTAAAATGCGCGACCCCGTTGCTTACCGACAGACCATCGGCAGCCTTTATTACCTGGCGGGTATGGGCAAACATGAAAATATTGCCATCGGGGCCTTTTACTTCAACATCCAGCTGGGCGCCCTTATCTGTAAGCTTCATCACGTAGCCCTGGGTGTTTATTTCAGGCAACTCTTTTGTTAACGAAGTGCCGCCTAACTTTACGATAGCTTTATAGGTATTACCGGCGGCAGGGGTGAAAGAAAAATTCCCCATCCCGAATTTTATCGTTTGGAAGCGGGCAACAGTATCGTTATGCTGGTCAATTATTGCTCCTTTGGCCATCGCACCTTTTCCGTTTTTGTCAACCGCTTTAAATCCAACTTTACTTGCCTGGCCTCTTACTAAATTGCCGCCTTCCGGAAAAAACTGAATATCAAAGGCCGCTGCAGTTTCTTTTGCAGGGCTGCTATCCGGCGACCGCAGCGGATTTACCAGGGTAATCGTTTTTTCGAAATAATAATCCGGGCTGAAATTTTTCATCCAGCTGGTATAAGCCCTGAATTTATAGGTGCCGTTAGCTACCGATACAGGTATGTAAAGCGAACCATCGCCAATGCCGTTTTTCATGGCAATTTTGGCCTGGGTAACCGGGCTTTGATTGTTGTCTAATATATCCACATAAACAACCTTGCTCAGGTTCAGTGGCTTATGATCGTTGCCGTCAACACAAAAAACCTTAAACCAAACTATTTCTCCCGGCAGATAGGTGCTTTTATCGGTATGAACAAATACCTTTTCCTGCAAAGCACTCTGCTTATATAAGTTAAAGCTGTTTTGCACTTCCTGTATAACCTGGGCCCGCCCGCTTAAAAAAGCAAGCAGCAGGGCCTGTGTCAGCACCATTACTTTAACGGATTGTTTAATAATTCTCATAATCAATATTGATTTGTTATTAGCTTTATTCTTTTTAGCGCTTTGTTTTATTTCCAAAAATCGGGTTGCTGTTTACTTCCTCTCAAAGTACAATCGATACATGATATGTCAGACCCTGTATATCCTATCGGGCTAGGGCCTCCCATTCCAAAAATTGCGTTCACCGGCACCTCTGCTCCCGATACAAGCTTCTGTAACACCGTATTAAAATGACTATGGGGGTCGTCAAAAAATGCCGAATCTATCCCGCATTCATAAGGGTATTTTGCCACAAATGTGTTTGGCAATTGCTCACTTGCAATAAATATCCGTTTTTTGGCTACTGCACCTGCGCTTATAAACCCAACTACAATATCGGTGGCATCGTGTATGTTATGTATATTGCCTGATAATGTTGTAGGTTCCGCGTCAAAAATGCTCCCAAGTTGTTCCGTATTCTTTTTCAGCGTTTCCCAAAACTTATATGCATTAGCCGTTAGGGCGTATTCCCGCAGCAATATGCTATATTTTAATTCAATTTTTTCTGACGTAGCGTCAATAGCGGTTACTTGCGCCTGGAACAAAACGTCCTGTTTTAATTTAGCTGATGAACCTAAGATGATGCTTGTAGAGGCATTACTTGCAAAACAATAATATACCCGTTGGTCCGGGCTGCGGGGCACAATAGCGGCACCATTTGATAAGTAACCCGAATTGTACATAGAGTGAAACCGCCACGTTTCCAGGTAGTCGAAACGATAGTAATGTGTGTTATTATTAGGATCGTGCGTGTTGGCATAAATTTGTATCCCTTTGCCGGTTAAATTAAAGCCAATACTATCGATAGGCGGCGCGGCCTTAGCCTGTTCATAATCCGAAAGATATTCTTTACCATCATCGGGGGTGCTTATCCTTAGCCTGAATTTCCGGGTACTGTCAAGGGTAGTTCCAATCAGCTTGTACACGCCTGGAGCCGCTTCATATAGGCCGTAATTTGAACCATTATCACATTCAATCGTTACATTAGCTGCCACAGGATTGGTTGTAGTGGTGCTGGTAAGATTTACCGTGCGGCTCAGTTTAATGGTGGTGGTATCATTTGTATTAATCGTTCCTTCAACAATAAGATAGCTCCGGGGCGAATTAATAACCTTTGGGTTATACGGTTTTTTGCACCCGATAGATAAAGTTAAAATAAATAGCCAAATTCTCCAGTTCTTCATAATTTCTCTTATTTCCAAAAATCAGGTTGTTTGTTTGTGCCGTGTGCCAGCGTACAGTCAACACACTCCGGGTAGGATGCTGAAAATCCTATTCGTTCATGGGTTTGCCTGTTATAAATACCTTCAATAGGTATCTCGGTAGCCGAGGGCGATTTCTTATAATTCAGATACGCATCTACCTGGTTAAGTGCCAGACCCGATACCGGGTCGTTATACTTATAAAAATAGGCGTGTGCGGGGCAGCCGGTAACCAGTCCCGGGACGTCAATCCAGCTCGGCAAATTATGTTCATCAATAAAAAATCGTTTTGTGGTATAGGTACCTACGCTAACGTAACCAATAACAGGCTCATTGGCGTTGCTCGTTGAATGTATATTGCCATTTATTTGAGAAGGTTGCGCATCAAAAATACCGCCCAGCTGCTGGGTGTTTTTTTGAAGGTTTTGCCAAAAATCATAGGCTTCTTTCGACAGGCCGTATTGTCTTACCAGTATACTCACTTTGCTGCGAATTTTATCAGAATGGCGGGATATAAATGTAATTGGGAGATCGCTAATAACATCCTGAGACAGCTTTGCCGACGAGCCCAAAACGATGGTGGTCGCCAGTTCTGTGCGCCAGCAGGTGTATATGTCGTCATTAATCAGGTCGCGGTATAATATTGTATCTCCATTCGATTTAAAAAACGAGTGATATACCGAAGTATAAACCCACGTTTCATCGTACTCCCAGCGGTAATACCGCGTTGCCTTTTTAGGGTCGTGCGTATTCACATTTACGCTAACCCCATCGCTTTGAATGTGGT
>JBDUDE010000642.1:0-4059 GCA_040003105.1 Mucilaginibacter sp.
CACCAAGGCTATCGGCCAAAAGCGTGTGCGCCTTAACCATATCCCTAACGGTAAATTCCGGAAAAGAAAGGTAGTAAGGCTGCCCGGTCACCGGATTCGTGCTCAATGGACAGGTAGTGCCATAATGCGAGCCCAAAATATTGGCGCAAACTATAAAATAGTCCTCCGGGTTAAAATAGTCATTGTTGCCAAACAGGCCTTTCCACCAATCAAAAACGTCGGAATTTGCAGTGAGGGCATGGCATACCCACACTACATTATCCGCGTTTTTATTAAGCTTACCATAAGTATTGTAGCCTATCTGCAGCTCTTTCAGCTGCTTTCCCGACTCCAGTTCAAATGGTTTATTGTATTTAAATATCTCTGTACTCATTCTGTTTAGTCCTAAGTCTTTGGTCAAAAGCCCGGTGTCGTTTTACTTACTACTCCGGACTCTAGACTTCCGACTTTCTAATTATGCGCTGATTTTAGCAAATGCCTGCTCAAAATCAGCTTTTATGTCGTCTATGTGTTCAATTCCAACGGCTATCCTTAACGAATTTGGCAGCACACCGGCCGATAGCTGTTCTTCGTCCGAAAGCTGTTGATGTGTAGTTGCCGATGGCTGTATGATTAATGTTTTAGCATCTCCAAGATTTGCTAAATGGCTAACCAGTTGTAAGCTATCAATCAATTTGCTTGCATTTTCTTTACTGCCTTTAATCTCGACAGATAGTACCGCCCCGAAACCATGTTTTAAATATTTTTTTGCCAGTGCGTGGTGTGGCGATGATAGCAAACCCGGGTAATTTACCTTGTCAACCAGCGGATGCTGTTCCAGCCATTTGGCCAGTTCAAGTGCATTATCTACATGACGTTGCACACGTAATGATAAAGTTTCAAGTCCTTGTATATTCAACCACGAATTAAATGGCGATTGAGACGGGCCAAAATCGCGCAGGCCTTCAACGCGGGCACGGATTATAAACTGGATATTTCCAAACGGCCCGCCAATGCCAAATACATCGGCAAATACAAGCCCGTGGTAGCCCTCGGATGGCTCAGTAAATTGCGGGAACTTGCCGTTGCCCCAGTTGTAAGTACCACCGTCGACGATTACACCACCTATAGTCGTACCATGACCGCCTATCCACTTGGTTGTTGATTCAACCACAATATGTGCGCCATGCTCCAACGGACGGAACAGGTAACCGCCAGCGCCAAATGTATTATCAACTATCAGGGGCAAATCGTGCTTATTGGCCAATGCTGAGACTTTATCAAAGTCAGCAATGTTATAGCCGGGATTGCCGATTGTTTCCAGGTAAATGGCTTTAGTTTTATCGTCAATTAGCAGCTCCAGGTTTTCGGCGGTATCGTCTTTTGCAAAACGGACATCGATTCCCAGGCGCTTAAATGCAACTTTAAACTGGTTGTAAGTGCCACCGTATAAAAAGGGCGAGGTTACAAAATTATCGCCCGCCTGCAGGATGTTATTTAAGGCGATAAACTGTGCCGACTGGCCGGATGCGGTCGCCAAAGCAGCTACACCTCCTTCAAGGGCTGCAATGCGCTTTTCAAAAACATCGGTAGTGGGGTTCATTATACGTGTGTAAATGTTGCCGAACTCCTTCAGGGCAAACAGGTTTGCGCCGTGTTCGGCATTTTTAAATACGTATGATGTGGTTTGATAAATAGGCACAGCGCGTGAGCCTGTAGTTGGGTCGACCTCCTGACCCGCGTGCAATTGCAGTGTTTCGAATTTTAGATTGGCAGATGACATGTTTTTTAAGATTTAATGTTTATGAAATTTGTTGATTTAGCTACAATGGCGATATTCATCACCGGTTGTGAGGCACGTACGTTTCCGGGAAAAGAAAGTAAAACGTGCTAAGGTTAACGGCAACAAATACACATATAGCCTTTTGATGGACTATAAACGCATATCAATGCAGCGCGTTTTGGGGCCTTAAAAAATGTTGGGAAAATTGTGTAAATCAAACTTTTCATGGTTATTAATTTATATTCCCCGGGGTATTTACCGGGCCAGGAATTGGCACCTTCTCCGTCATCTGAGGGTTGCCAGCGGGTCATTGAGCCTGATCTCTCGCCGCTTCTTTATAAATCAGAACCTTTTGCGGAGGTAATGATTTTGGTACTGCTACCAAATATTGTTGCAAATATAAGGGGATATTTGTGAGGATTCCAAATTTAATTTTCTTTTCACTGTTGAGGTGAAAGGTAAAAGGTAAAAGGCGAAAGGTTTTTGAGCACGAAGAAAATGTAATCAACCACTCACCTGATCAACTCAATCAACCTAATTATAAGCCGTAATATGCTTATCACCCACTACCTGTATATCATATTCTTTTTTCAGCGGGTCGTAGGGAACGGATTCGTTTATACTGATGTAAATATTCCCCAGTTCTTTTACGGAATAGGTTTGAATATCGGCGACCATGCCGTCTTTTATCAAATACTGCGAAATAGATTCTCGGATGAGGTTGTACTGGTTAAGCTCGTTGGTTTCAATTTCGATAAACAGCCGCCGCCCATCAGCCCTTAGGGAAATTATATTATGCGTGCCGCCGTTAAGCGATAAGGCGTATTTTCTGTTCTTTGTATTATTGTCTTTTTTAGTGATTACATAACCTTTGGCTGTTAAAAAGGTGTCGGCCTGGTGGATGTTGTTATTTAGCAAGTATTTAATATCCTCGTAAGAAATTAAGCTTTTTTGACTAAAGCCGTGTATCGCGGCCATCATCAAAATAAAAAGAAAAAAATACCTCATGCTATGTTGCTAATATTACATCCAAGTTAAACTAATAATATAGTAAAGTATTACCTTAGCTTCATTGTTACAAAAATAAATATAATGGCTAAGATTGAACTTTCCCGCGTAAAAGGGGACTTCGGCTTTGAAGCAAAAGACGAACAGGGACATGTGGTTAGAATGGACAGCAGCCCGGAAAGCGGCGGCTGGGATTTTGGGGTACGCCCGATGCAAATGTTGTTGATGGGACTTGCGGGATGCTCGGCCATAGATGTAATTACCATTCTAAAAAAACAGCGCCAGGACGTTAAGGACTATAAAATGGTAGTTAACGGCGACCGCGAAGCGGGTGTGGAGCCATCGTTATGGAGAGAGGTATCGATCGAATTTCACTTATTCGGAAAAATTGATGAAGATAAAGCGGTGAAAGCTGCAGAACTATCAATTAACAAATATTGCTCTGTTGCGGCTACTTTGGTAAAGGCCGGTGCCCAAATTAAATGGAAAGTTTTCGTGCATTCGGCCTGAATCAGGAGCCAAGAGCCAGGAATCAAGAGTCAAGAATGAAGGGTAATTAGGATAATCCTCATGGAAAGAATTGTACCTATACAAACGCTGCATCTTTTTCCTGTTCTGGATAAACTGCTGATTGAGTTGCTTCGTTCGCTGGAACCTGCAGATTGGAGTAAACCTACCATTTGCCCTTTATGGACGGTGAAAGATATTGCTGCGCATTTACTGGATACCAATATGCGCACCATATCTGCTGCCGATAACTATTCAGGTAAACCGCCAGAAAATATTAACTCATATAGCGACCTTGTAAACTATCTTAACGAGCTTAATGCCGTTTGGGTAAAAGCTATGCACAGGGTTAGCCCGCAACAGCTTATTGCAATGCTTGAAACAACCGGTCCGCAATATTATAATATCCTGGCATCGCGAAAGCCGTTTGAACACGCCAGGTACCCGGTTTCATGGGCAGGTGAGGAGCAATCCGAAAACTGGTTTGATATTGCGCGAGAATACACGGAGAAATGGCATCACCAGCAGCAAATACGTGATGCTGTTGGCAAGCCCGGAATAATGCACCGGGAGTTGTTTTATCCATGTATGGATACTTTTATGCGGGCATTGCCGTATACCTATCGCGATGTTACTGCTGAGGATGGAACGTTACTGCAAATCAGCATCAACACAAATGATGGTGGCGACTGGTATCTTCAAAAAAACGAAACGGGCTGGGAACTTACTGATAACCAAGTTGACAAAAAGCCGGACGCCTCGGTTGAGCTAAAACCAGATAC
>JBDUDE010000606.1:0-4058 GCA_040003105.1 Mucilaginibacter sp.
TCTGTAATTGGCTATTATGGCCAACAGTTTTGATTTTGTATTTCTTAAATCAAGGTTGCTTAATACTTCACCGGTATCGCGCATTTGCGGGATAGCTTTTGGCGAAACAAAGCTGCCGAAATCAATGGTATCAAACCCAACCTGCAGCAGCAGGTTATTGTACGCTGCTTTTTGGTCGGTTGGTATAAAATCATGCAGGCCCTGCATGGCATCGCGGGGGCATTCGGTTATTTTTATGGACGAATTTGTCAAGATTAATCAGGTTTTGATACTTGTTTCTTTTTATCAGCCAGCGAATCTCCCCTAAATTGGCGGATAATCAGCCTGCTGCCGCCGTTAAAGCTGATATAGCTGCCAATCCAGTTGATGAATACAATTACCTTATTGCGGAAGCCTAAAAGCGATATCAAATGTACAAACATCCAAACCAACCAGGCAAAAAATCCCTGGAATTTTACTTTACCTAAATCTGCCACAGCTTTATTCCGGCCAATGGTAGCTAATGAGCCTTTATCAAAATACTTAAATGACTTTGTCGGCTCCCCGTTTAGCGTTTGAATTATAGTTTGGGCAACATACTTACCCATTTGTATGGCCACTTGTGCTACACCAGGATGGCCTTTCGGGGTATCATCAGTTATCATGGCAGCCACATCGCCAATAGCAAAAATATTTTCGGTGCCTGCAACTCGGCAATTGCTGTCAACCCTAAGCCTGTTACCACGCTCGATAATGTCCTTATTTAATCCTTTTGGAATTTCGCCCATAACCCCGGCCGACCATATTACATTTTTAGTGCGGATAGTTTTACCGCCTTCAAACTTTATCTCGTCGCCATCATAACTTTCAACTTTTACATTCAGCAGTACTTCAACGCCCATATCCGTTAAAAATTCGCGTGCTTTTTTTGACGCCTCATCCGAAAAAGGGCCGAGGACCTTTGGCATAAAATCAACGAGGTAAACTTTCATATCCTCTTTTTTCAATTCGGGATAATCTTTACAAAGGATATGGTTGCGTATCTCGGCCAGTGCCCCTGCCAACTCCACGCCGGTAGGTCCGGCGCCGACCAATACGAATGTAAGAAGCGGTTCCTTTTCGCCTTTTGTAGTGAGCAATGTTGCTTCCTCCAGGTTTTGCAAAATCAGGTAGCGAAGGTTGAGCGCTTCGGGTATGGATTTCATCGGCATAGCAAATTTCTCGATATCCTTATTGCCAAAGAAGTTGGTTGTTGAGCCGGTGGCTATTACAAGGTAATCATAGTCAATTTCGCCAATAGAAGTTTCTATAGTGTTTTTTTCCGGGTTCACTTTTGATACTTCGGCAATATTGAACCGGAAGTTTTTTTGTCCCGAAAAATTCTTACGGAGCGAAAATGCAATCGATTCAGCCTCCAAACTGCCGGTAGCCACCTGGTACAGCAAAGGCTGAAAGGTATGGTAGTTATGCTTGTCAAGCATTAATACATCCACGGGTTTGTCGGCAAGGTTCCCTGCAACCTGCAGGCCGCCAAAGCCGCCGCCTACAATTACCACCTTTGGAAATTTTGTTTTATCTTTTGTATCCATTGTGAATTGCTTTTAACTTTTTAATGAAACAAAAAAGGCCCCAAATGTTCTTTGGGGCCTTTCGAATATTTGCGAATCTTACTTATCTCAAATCTTTTTTCCCAAAGTCGATGATTATCGGTGTTGCCACGCAGATTGACGAGTAGGTACCAAAACATACCCCGATCAACAATGCGAACGAGAACCCGCGGATAACGTCGCCACCGAAGATGAACAATACCAGTAATATCATTATTACTGTTAAGGCAGTGATGATGGTACGGCTTAACGTTTTGTTAATGGCATCATTAATAACTGCTTTTGGATCATCAGTTTTTGCATGGTGCAGGCTCAGGAACTCGCGGATACGGTCAAATACCACCACGGTATCGTTAATGGAGTAACCAATTACCGTTAATATCGCCGCTATAAACGACTGGTCGATATCAAGCGAGAACGGCAGTACATCTTTAAACAACGAGAAGAATGCCAATACCATTAACGCATCGTGCGCAGTTGCGAACATCGCACCCAAACTAAACTGCCATTTACGGAAACGGATAAGTATGTACGTTGAGATAATGATAATGGCGAAAATTACAGTTAACAACGCCGATTTCTTCAAACCGTTAGCTATGGTAGCGTCAACTTTTGTCTGGCCCATAATGTTAGCTGCGGTAATGCGCGTTTTTTCATTGGTGCTAAGCGCCTTAATCAAGGCCTCTTGTACTTTAGCATCGGTATTGGGCGCCTTGCTGTTTATAAGATACTTGGTGGTTATACTTAGCCTGTCGGTACCGAAAGTTTTAACCTCATTACCTTCGCCTAAATATTTATCAACTATGTGGCGTACATCCTCAGTTGATACATTTGGACTATTGAATTTTACCTGGTAGTTGTGGCCACCAACAAAATCAACACCATAGTTAAAGCCTTGTGTAGCCATTGAAATTAAACCGGCAACAATAAATATACCTGAGAAGATATAGAATTTAAAACGGTTTTTTACAAAAGCATAGTTTGCATTTTTAAATGTGTGCGAGCTCCATGGGTTCGAAAATTTGATGTCCCAGCCTTTTTCAAGCATCCATTCAAATATCAGCCTTGATATTAATAACGAACAGAACAATGAAGTTATGATACCTATCATTAAAGTGATGGCAAAACCCTGGATAGGGCCGGTACCAAACACATATAAAATTAAACCGGTTAAGAATGTACTGATGTTTGAATCGAGAATTGATGATAATGCGTGTTTGAAACCATCAGCTACGGCAATCCTTAATGATTTGCCAAGGGCAAGTTCTTCACGTACACGTTCGTATATCAGTACGTTCGCATCAACAGAGATACCCAGGATCAATACGATACCCGCAACGCCCGGCATAGTTAACACCGCACCAATACTGGTTAGCACACCCATTAAAAAGAATATGTTGATAATTACCGCAACTACCGCAATAGTACCTGCGCGGTTATAATAGGCAATCATAAACACTAATACTACCAGCAAGCCCACGAGGCTTGATAATAAGCCTGCGTCGATTGATTGCTGGCCTAATGATGGGCCCACAACTGCACTGGCAACTATATGAGCAGGCGCAGGTAAACGGCCTGCTTTTAATACGTTGGCTAAGTCTTTCGCTTCTTCGATATTAAAGTTACCTGAGATGGAAGAAACGCCGCCAGGGATAGGGTTATCTACACGTGGTGCTGAATAGACCTTGTCGTCGAGCACAATGGCTATCGACTGATGATTTTGCGGATCGGCACAAGCCTCGGTAGTTATCTGGCTCCATTTTTGGGCTCCGTCCGAATTCATGATCATCACAACTTCGTGGTTGCCTTTTTGGTCAACATCGTTACGGGCGTCGGTAATTACATCTCCGGCAAGTACCGGGCTGTTTCCGGCACCTGATAACCTAATAGCATATAACTCGAATGTTTTAGTTTTATCCAACGGTTTTACGGACCAAAGGAATTTCATTGACTGTGGAATGGAAGCCTTAACTTCGGGCGTGCGCAGGTATTTGTTAACCATTGCAGTGTCCTTTACTTCGGCACGGCCAACCATCGGCCCCGGTTGATATTGAATCTGCCCGTTTTGGCCCTGGTAAACCAGTGGCTTTAACACCGCAAACAATGGGTCGGCGTTTTGTGCATTTTTAGCCAGCGCTGATGTATCGCCCTTAGCGTTGCTTTTTTGAACCTTGTTCAGCAATGATGGCGCGGCTTTGGTTTTTGATGTATCCGGCTTTGCAGCTGCTGGTTTATTAGCGGCAGCAAGCAGGGCAGGCGTCTTAACTTCTGCAGGTTTGGCGGCTGTTTTGGTGGTGTCTTTCTTTTCGGCCTTTAACTTCGCAGCTATTATACCGTTCAGGTTACTAAGCAGCGGGAAAACCTGGCTGTTGCTATATGTTTGATAAAACTCAAGCTTCGCAGTTCCCGATAATAGTTTACGTACACGCTCCGGGTCTTTAACGCCTGGCAACTCGATTAAAATACGGTCGG
>JBDUDE010000926.1:0-4057 GCA_040003105.1 Mucilaginibacter sp.
TTTTTTCTTCAAGCACCATAACTAATGTAATAATACTCAAAACTTAGTGTTTGTTATTTAGTTGTAATAACAATTATACAATTTGCAAATTTATCACAAAAGTGGCATAATATTAATTAAACGTGCATTGCTTAACGCAATTAGTACTTAATAATGTATTTTTAGCCGGATTTTTAATTATTAAATGTTTACCAGCTTAGGACGATATATACTTTTACTACAGTTGAGCTTCCGCAAACCCGAAAAATTTAAAGTTTATTGGGCCGAAGTTATGCGCGAAATGGTTTCAGTGGGTATTGGCTCGCTGGGCATTATTAGCATCATTTCGCTTTTTATTGGCGCTGCTACAACCATCCAGGTTGCTTTCCAATTATCGAGCCCATTGGTACCGCGCAGTATTGCCGGCAGCATAGCGCGCGACTCAACTATACTTGAATTTAGTCCTACCATATCATCATTGGTTCTGGCAGGCCGTGTAGGTTCGAGCATTGCCTCACAAATTGGCACCATGCGTGTTACCGAGCAAATCGATGCGCTTGAAATTATGGGTGTTAATGCGCCCGGTTACCTTATTGCCCCCAAAATTATTGCCGGGATAACCATGGTGCCGCTGTTAGTTATTGCATCTATTACTTTAGGAATTACTGGCGGCTGGCTTGCATGTGTGTTATCAGGCGATGTTAGTCCTTCAGATTATATCGCCGGCGTACAGGGCGATTTTAACGGCCTTACTGTTAGGGTGGCACTGGTTAAAGCAGCGGTTTTTGGTTTTATCATCGCATCGATCTGTGCCTACCAGGGTTTTTACACATCGGGCGGGGCGCTCGAGGTGGGCCAATCGGCTACCAAAGGCGTGGTATACAGTTGTGTGATGATTTTATTTGCCGATTTGGTTATAACACGTTTAATGCTATGATCGAGGTAAAGGATATTTATAAAACCTTCGGCGACAATGAAGTATTAAAGGGGATAAGCGCAAAGTTTTCGCCAGGTAAAAATAATCTTATTATAGGCGGCTCCGGGTCGGGTAAAACAACACTGCTAAAATGTATTGTCGGCTTGCATGTGCCAACTAAAGGCGATGTTTTTTTTGGCGATGAGAATTTCACCGAAATGGACTTTACACAGCGCGTGCCCATCCGCACCGAAATAGGTATGCTATTTCAAAACTCGGCACTGTTTGACAGCATGACGGTTGAAGAAAATATTATGTTTCCGCTGAACCTGTTCACGCAGCAATCAAAGGCCGAAAAGCTCGACCGTGCTAATTTTTGCCTGCAAAGGGTAAATCTTGAAGGGAAAAATAAATTATACCCGGCTGAGCTATCCGGCGGTATGAAAAAGCGGGTGGGCATAGCCCGGGCTATCTCCATGCAGCCCAAATATCTTTTTGTTGATGAGCCCAACTCCGGCCTCGACCCTAAAACTTCTATCCTTATTGATGAGTTGATAAATGAGCTAACCGAGGAGTATGAAATAACAACTGTTATTGTTACCCATGATATGAACTCGGTAATGGGCATTGGCGACCATATTGTGTTTTTACATAACGGCCAAAAATGGTGGGAAGGCTCGAACCACGAAATTGCCAAAACGGACAACAAAGAACTGAATGAATTCGTATTCGCCAGCAAGTTTATGCAGGCTGCGAAAGATAAACTTTGATGAGTCAAGAGGCCGGAGTCGTTAGCCCAAAGTCAAAATCTTAAGATATAGTTTATATTTGCATCCGTTTTAATGCAAATACCCGGCTTTTGACTTAAGACTTTGGACTCAATACTAAATAAATGATACAGCTACTCACCCCAACCCACTGGAAAGAATACGAACTGATTGACTGCGGTGATTTTGAAAAGCTGGAGCGGTTTGGCAATGTAATATTGATACGGCCCGAGCCCCAGGCGGTTTGGAGCAAGGTTTTAAGCAATACCGAATGGCAGCGCCTTCACCACATTAAATTTAAGGGCCGCTCCGCTACATCGGGCGAATGGGTAAAAAAGAACCCCGCCACGCCCGACCGCTGGCACGTGGAGTACAAAAACCCCGAAGCTGCCATCAAATTCAGGCTGGCACTGACCTCTTTCAAGCATTTGGGGATTTTTCCCGAGCAGGCGGTTAACTGGGATTATATCACCCAAAATATAAAAAAGTTTAAAACCTCAGAGCCAAAGGTGCTTAACCTGTTTGCTTATACCGGCGGCGCATCGCTTATTGCGCAGGCTGCCGGGGCAGATACCACACACGTCGACTCTATTAAACAGGTTGTTACCTGGGCCAATGAAAACCAGGAGCTATCAGGGTTAACCAATATTCGCTGGGTGGTTGAAGATGCATTAAAGTTTGTAAAACGCGAACTGAAACGCGGCAAAAAATACAACGGTATCATCCTTGACCCACCGGCCTACGGCCACGGCCCTAACGGCGAGAAGTGGAAACTGGAAGATAACATCAATGAAATGATGGCCGATGTAATCCAGTTGCTCGACCCGGATGAACATTTCCTGATATTAAATACCTATTCGCTTGGCTTTTCATCAGTAATTATCGAGAACCTGGTAAAAGGCGCCTATCCGCAGGCACAAAACCTGGAAACAGGTGAGCTGTATTTACAAGCGACCTCAGGAGTAAAGTTGCCCCTGGGGGTGTATGGGAAGTTTTTTAAGATTAAGGGTTGAGTGTGACACTATTCCAATTCTCCTAATGCAACAATTTTAAGTTCGCCAACAGATTTTAGCCTGACGTCGTTGGTCAGAAAGGAAGAAGCTTTGGTTACGATGGCCGTAGCAATTTGGATAGAGTCGGGCGTTCGTAAGTTGTATTTTGCCCTCAATTCAGCTGCCTTTATCGCAACATCATGCGTTACGTCTAGCAGTTCTATTCCAGGCGCGTTAGTAAGAATGTTTTTATATTGTTCGGCTAACTTTGTGTTGCCATCTTTTAACGGTTTTACTAATACCTCGAGCAAGGTTATCGAAGAAGTTATGAAAATAAAATCCTTCTTTTCATTTGCATCAAAAGCCCGGCTTAAAACCTCTTGATATTCCGAATGCCCTTCAATAAAATATATAAGCGGCGCGGTATCTAAAAAAACATTTCTTCCAAGCGATGAAATTTTTACCATTGCCGCTCGTCATCAACATACTTATCTATATCTACATTTTTCCACGTAGATGCCCCGAGACCAGCAAGTTGTTTGAGTTTGACGGGGGCTGTGTTGGTTTCGCTTCTTTTTACCATGGCCGATATTTTCTTTAATAAAGTTGTTTGCTCAACTTTATTAAGCTTTTGCACCTGCGACAATATCTCCGTTAAACTTAGTTCCGCGTTCATAATAACAAATTTATGATTTTGAAATAAAAATAGCACTAAATAATCGCTGTTAAAATTCATTCTATAAAAGCAGATAGCTTTAAAAGTCAAGAAAATGTTAATAAAATTAACCATATTCGCGGCAAAAAAGGTGTTACTTTGCAGCTCCCCTGATACAATCAAAAAAATTTGCTAAAATGAAGTTGAAGAACGTTATTCTGTCTGTTGGATTTGTGCTGTTTTCGTCGATGTTGCTTACCAGTTGCAGCCAGCCGGCCACTAAAGATAAGACTGCCGCCGCTAAAGACACTACCAAAAAAGTAGCGGCCGCTGCAAAGGAAGATACAGTTGAAGCCCCGGTAGTTTACCCGCCGATAGATAAAAAACTTTACGACTCGTTGATGAAAAAACTGGCAAACGGCGATACTACCGGGAAATGGCCTGTAAAAAATGCGCCTTACCCTTTGCCTGGTGCTATTTTGCCGTTTAAGCGCGTTATAGCCTATTATGGTAACCTGTCCGCCAAAAAAATGGGTATCCTGGGCGAACTGCCGCCAGACGAAATGCTGGCCAAACTGCATGGAGAAGTAAAGCATTGGGAGAAAGCCGATCCGCAAACACCTGTGCAACCAGCGCTGCATTACATAGCCGTGGTGGCCTCCGGTTCTGCCGGTAAGGACAATAAGTATATCAACCGAATGCCTGATAAAAAGATAGATAGCGCAGTGCGCCTGGCTAAAAGAGCCCA
>JBDUDE010000813.1:0-4056 GCA_040003105.1 Mucilaginibacter sp.
TTTCGGGGTCGGCCTGTACATCATAGGTCAGGCGGTCAATTTCCTGTTTTACCACCGGTTTTAATGCTGTTATAGAAACCTCTTTTAGTTGATTTTTTGCAGGCGATAAAACGATGCGACCCACGTTTACCTCTTCGTCGCCACCGGTTATCTTTATTATTTTGTTGCCGTACCCTACTGATGCCACGGTTAGCTGATATGTTTTACCCGTCACAGTCTTTAACTCAAAAGTACCGTCGTCTTTAGTAAGACCGCCACGCACCGACAGCTTGGTTGCTGCATCGATCAGTGAGACGGTAGCATAACCAACAGGAGTCTTTGTTGCAGAATCTATAACTGTTCCTTTAACGGTTAATGGCCTTGGCGCTGGCTGAGCAAAAACTATGGCCGAAAAAAAACAGCACACGGCCATCAGTAAAAATTGTTTCATTAAAGCTATTTTGATATTTGGCGCGAAGATATTGCCTGCACCTACATAAAAAAAGCGTTTTTACCCAATTTAACTATCATTTTAGTTACGTAACGCCGATGTTACTTTGTTGCGGTGAATATTGATCGCTGATAAAGCAGATGCCTGTCTGATTGTCTTGTATCAATATTTCATCTGCGATCAGCCGCCGCTATTGTTATTACCGCCACCGCTTTTGGTATCATCATTATTTATGCCGTGCTTATTTTTCTTTATCTCGCTGTTAAGCTTACCGAAGCGATAGCTAAACCTTACGGCATAGTTGCGGTATGGGTTCTGAAAAAACGAAGACTGCGAAAACTCCGGCGTTACGGTTGTTGATGTAAATGTGCGGTATTTGCTGTATGGGTTATTGGCTACCAGCGAGATGGTGGCCTTTTTATTCAAAAACTCCTTGGTAAGCACGTACGAGTTAAATACAAAGGCGGTTGATTTTCCCTGTAAGGCCACCCTGCTGCTAAAAAAACCGGCATCGAAGCCTAAGCGGTAACCGCCGTCAAACTTATAGCCGAGGCTACCAAATGCCTCGCCTGTGAAACCGGAATTTTCATAAAGCTGCCCGCCATAGGTACCTTTGAGCCAAATGTGCGCTATTTCAATATTTGCGTTAAGCGATATCCTTGCAGTAATAACCATATTGGTATTAACGTTGAGCCCCAACGTGCGGTTGCTGCCCAGGTTTTGATAGGTTGTGGTAGTAACCGGGTCGCCGGCACTATTGGTGCTTAAATTGGTTACGTTTTGTATGGAATTGTTTGAGAACGCATAACTCAACCCTGTATTAAATGAGTTTTTACCGAAGTTACTATAGGTAAACTCAAACGTATTATTCAACTCGGGCCTTAAGTTGGGGTTGCCTGTATTGATAAATTGCGGGTTCGAATTATCTACAAAGGGGTTAAGCTGAAAAATCCCTGGGCGCTGTATACGTTGTGTAAACCCAAAGTTTACGCTGCTGCTTTTAAATGTGCGCTGTATGGATATTGACGGAATAAGGTTATTGTAATCCTGCCTCACCTTTTCGTTAGCCGATGTAAAATCGGCATCGATGTTAGTGTGCTCTATGCGCAGCCCGACCTTGGCGGTGTATTTTTCCATTTTTATCATATAGGAATTATACAGACTGTACACGTTTTGGTGATAATTGAAATTATCGGTATAAAGCGGGTTAGGTTGGTATTGATTGGTGGTCGAATCCCTGTCATCCCGGTTAAAATAGCTGAAATTATCACGTAATATAGCCTTACCCCCTACCTCAAGCGTTACTACTTTAAACGGCTCGGCGTAGTCAACCTGTATGGTGTGCGACCGCTCGCCATCTTTGTTATACTGGTTAAAATCGGGAAGTTGAGATTGGAATATCCCCACTCTTTCGCTAAATACCGAATTATTCGACTGCGAATTTGGCGAGTAACTGTATTTGTAGGACAGCGTAAGCAGCCGCTCCTTTTTTTGCTTAAAACCAAGTTGGTAATTGATGGCTGCATCCATCCCCTGCCAGTTATTTATGTCGTTGCTAATTTGGTTGTATTGCTGCGACACAGCGCCATTTGCATCAAAGTTACTGCTGAAACCGGTGCCATTTTGCACATTGTGCCCCTTGAAAAACTCCAGCGACCCGGTTAACAGGTTTAATGTATCAATCTCATAACTCAGTTCAATGTTGCCGTAGCGGTTGTTACCATCGCGCGAGTTAACGCTACCCTGGTGGATAGATGCGTCATTTGTAAACAATTGTGTATTGCCAGATTTAGATGTGACAGTGTTCCTCTCATTAAAACCAAAAAACAATGTGGCGCCAAGTTTACCCTGCTTCGCGCTGGCGTTAATATTTATACCCGGCCCCCAAATGCTGTTGTACCGCCCGTTTATATTGGCATTGTAGCCTTGGTCGGCGTTCTTTTTGGTGATAATATTTATTATGCCCGAAAGCCCCTCGGCATCGTACTTTGCCGGCGGCGTGGTAATTACTTCAATCTTCTCAATATTGGTGGCAGGCATCGCCCGCAGCACGTCCGATGGGCTTTTAGCCATCAGCGCCGACTCCTTGCCGTTTATTAGTATTTTATAATTGCCGCTGCCTTTCAACTTTACATTATCATCGGCATCAACCGAGAGCAGGGGCACCTTGCGCATCATATCAAGCGCTGTAACGGCCTTGCTTTCAGGGTCGGCCTGCACGTCGTAACTTATTCGGTCCACCTCCTGCTTCATAATAGGCCGCACGGCTACTATAGAAACTTCCTTTAATTGGCTGCTTGCTGTTGATAGTAATACATTGCCTAAGTTTACTACGGCATCGGTACCCGCAATTTTTATTGTTTTATTTTTATACCCTACGGATGCAAACGTAAGCTGGTACTCCTTTCCGGCAACGGTTTTCAGCTCAAACGTGCCATCATCCTTTGTTAAACCGCCCCTCACCGATTGCTGAGTTTTTGCATCGAGCAAAACTACTGTAACATAGCCGACAGGTTTGTTGGTTGCCGAATCGATGGCTGTGCCTTTAATTGTTAGCGGCGGCGGGGCAGGTTGCGCCATAACCGTAGCATGCAGGAACCAGCAAAACGCCAGCAGTAAAAGTTTTTTCATGTTTTTGGATTACACCGATTATTGTTTGATTACACCGATTGGAGAATGATTGCGCCGATTCTCTAATCGGTGAAATCGCTTTTTTTTAATCTGTGTAATCCCAGGGAAGTGACGCCAGCAGGCATTAATAGTTACAGGCAAATGAGCCATTTAACAGAATTTAACGTTTTTTAACAAATGGTTATTTGTTGTACCGGGTCATGGTAAGTTCCACACCAATGGTAACGTAGCTTTTTATCATTTCTATGGAGCGGTCGATGAGCTCGGGCAACGCGGGAAGCTCCTCTTTATCAAAGGCATCAAGCACGTAATCAACCTGGCGTCCTTTCGGAAAGTTGTCGCTTACGCCAAAACGCAGGCGGGCATAGTTGCTATGGCCGAGCGTAGCCTCAATGTGTTTCAGTCCGTTGTGACCGGCGGCGCTGCCTTTGGGTTTTAGGCGTAGCCTACCAAACGGCAGGGCAATATCATCTACCAGCACCAACACATTTTCGATAGGGATTTTCAGTTCCTTCATCCAATGGTTAAGCGCTTTGCCACTAAGGTTCATGAATGTGGTGGGCTTTATCAAAAACAATTTACGGGCCTTGTGGCTAACCTCGGTATAATAGGCCAGGCGCATATTATAGAACTTTGCGTTTTCCTGCTTCGCAAATTCATCCAATATCATAAAACCAATGTTATGCCGGGTGTCGGCATATTCGGGCCCTATGTTTCCTAAACCTACAATTAAATAGTTCATTTTTAGTTCATGGTTGATGGTTCATAGTTCATAGCCGAAAGACGCAAGTCTAACCATCGCCGAATTATTTTGCGAAGATATTACTTTTAACAAAAACAGCGATAAGCCTAAACTCATCGCTGTTTCAAAATCGGTGAAATCACCCATCAATCGGTGAAATCCCCAAAAATTATTTTTTACCGGCAGCAGCTTCCTGCTCAGCCTGGCGCAATGCACGTGAAGTAGTTACCGAAACAATGGTATCTTCTTTAGC
>JBDUDE010000251.1:0-4050 GCA_040003105.1 Mucilaginibacter sp.
TATCAAATGTTAATATTTTAACAAATTCTCCGTGGTTAAATTATTGCGCGTTTCTAACCAGTTTCAAAACTTCCGCATTAAAATTCGCTTTGGTAATCCCGCTCACCTTTTCCAGAGCCTTAAAATAGTTTTCATCGCCTTTTTCAATCTTACCGCAGGTTAGCAAGGCCATTGGGGCGCCGCCTTTTTCTTTATCGTACTTTTGGGCAACCAAGGCATTTATGGCGTACGATATTTTCAAGGGTTTTGAGCCTTCCGAAAAATTCTTATTCTTTTCATTGATGTACAGGGTCAGCCAGTCGGCATTGGGGTTAGCGGCGGCATATTCTTTAAACAGCCTTAAAATCTCCGGCGAGCTAATTCCCCAGCTACCGCCATATAGATATGCACACCCCTCATCAACCGGGCGGTTAATTATATCGGGGTTAACCACCTGGCGCAGCCGTTCATGAAAAAGGTCGTGCGGGTCGAAGCGGCGTTTGTAGGCATTCCACCCGTTCACCAGCAATAGCGAGTCGTTTTCGTGTACCGACATATTGTCCCACACCAAACCATTATATTCCAGCTCATAATCAACCCCTAAAATTTGCAGCCCTTCGGTAAAATTATCACAAAAATATGCCGCTATCGGCTGGGTAATGGTATGCAGTTTACTATCATACAAGCTCACCGTTTTATAATATGCTTTTGCATCGGCCATATTCAGCGTGTCTTTGTAATGAAACGTGATGTTGCCAAGCTTTTTTATTTTCCAGTTTTGCGTGTTTTGCTTTAAGGGCGAATAAAAATAAAATGCGCCCCCTGCCTTTTTCGCCATTAGCCCGCAGGCCGACCGCAACACCGGCACCCCGTCGGCCCCTCCAATATAATTCAACTGAATAAAAAAGGTATCATCACCCCGGTCAACAATGTTGGTTAAATAAGGCTTATAATAATGGTCGTCCTTAAGTTTGGCGTTTTTCTCCATGCCTTTCAACTCATCAAGCAGCATCGAAGTCGCCAGGGACTCTCCTTTTAAAATAAATTTATTCTCCGCATGCGGTTTTTCTTTTTGGGCGAGAAAACCATTGAGCGCGCTTATTAATTGAGTTTTGGTTGCCGAATCTTTAGGCAGGTTTATTTCGGGTGATATGATTAACGGTTGCCCGTAAACATGGCCTGCCATAACGGTTAACAAGAAAATAATGAGGCGTTTCATGTGTGTGTTTGAGGTTGCGGAGTGCAAGGTAAAGAAATTTACAATCTCTCAATACTGCCGTATATTGCAAATAATACATATGTAGTATTGTGCCCCTGATTTAGCTGCCGTAATATTGAGTAATTAGAAGCAAGAAGTCAAGAGCCAGGAATCAAGACCAAAACATCCATTTAAAGCCTTGTTAAACAAACTATACCGGCAAGTAAATTGAATTGCCCGCTTTTTTTTATCTTGATTCTTGATGTCTTGGTTCTTTTCTCTTCAAACTTACCGTAAAAAGCAATGAAAAATATTAAAGCGCTAACCATCACCCAGCTGCAGATTGCCTGTTGTTTTGTATTAACATGTTTTTCCGCAAGTGCCCAAAAAGCGATTAAAAAAAGCGACAGCGACCCGGATAAACCCCGCAAACACACTATAAAAGCACGCAATCCTAAATATAGCGAAGCTGGTGAGTACACTTACTGGGTGCAGGGCGATACAGTTTATAACTGCCAAATTTACCTGGGGCAAAAAATTGCGCTTGCCGATATTGACTTTGACACCAGGGAAATTGTTAAAAGCGATATGCTGGAGGAGGGAACCACTGATAACGTGTACGTAATCACTTTAAATTTAAAAAAAGGCAAAAAGGCCTATACTTGCGGTTGCGTTATGGGCGAACTGAGTGGCGAAGTGCGATCAGCAAGCAAAGCCATAAAAATAGTTGAACGCAACGAAGCCTGGGCCGAATTAGAACTTACCAGTTTACACCGCATGGCCCTTCAGCAACAGTTGGATAATATGTCTGCTGATACATCAGCAGCGGTTACGCCGCTTGTTATTGACGATAACAAATCGGCAATGGATAAAATATTGGAGGCGGATTCTATAAAAAACAGCACAAAAAAGAATGTTAATCCCGTTACCCCGGCCGGGCCGCCGCCGGTTAACAGGAGTTTTGATGCGCACCTGGCGACACTCATAGATGGACTTAAAGACGATTATAAATCAATGAAAGGCGCGCAAGTGCCAGATGCAGACCAGTTTGAAGCAACGGTTTCGCTGGATGGCGCGGTAACAACGCGCGTTAACCATGGCTCATTTAATCACGTGTCGTTAATTGCCGATTATGGCGACTACAACACCATGGAGGAGGCCCTGCCGGTTTATCAAAAAATATCCTCCCTGGTTGAAAATTCAAAAAGAATGCCCGCCATGATGGTAAAACAAGATGAGCAAACATCCGAAATTGGGCGCACTAATTCGTGGCTTCCATTCGGCGAAATGCCCGATGAGCTTAAGGGGTTTAACGTTATTGTGGAGCTGGTGAAATCTATTAAGTATGATAAGAAAACGTTTGCCAGCAAGGATGTGTATTTTGTGCAGCTAAAACTTGATAAGTAACCCCGTGGACGACGAAAAAAGTAAATACAAAACAGGCTGGCGCTTTTTGCTGATAAAAGCGATATGCGCCGTTGTCATCGTGTTTTTGATAGAAACCATTTTGCGGGCCCTGGCCGGCAAAGATGCGCTGGCTACTGCACTAACGCCATTTCATAACCATTACTTTTCGCCGTCGCGCAATTTTATTACCATACCGGGCATGGCCTCCACATTTTCGGACGACCAAACGGCCACCACGCGTTTTGTAGAGTATTTTATATTGGGTTATATTGCATTTGCTATAATTAGTATGTTGATATGGATGATACCCGCATTAAAAAAACATTCGGGCCGCATTAACTCCGTTTTATTTTTCCTGTTAGTATTCAGTACGTTCCTGGTAGCATTTTTCTTCCCTGGCCGCATGACGGTGATTGATACAGAAGCCCGGGAAATTAAGACCACTCACTATACCTGGTGGTTTATCCCCGAAACTACCCGCGTTCCATTTGCTGACATTGCCACCGTCGATTATAAAACCACCTGGTATTATAACGGGCACGACAAAGAATACAATAATTACATTGTGATAGCACTCATCACCAAAACCGGCACAAAAATAAACCTCGGCGAAATACAGGCCGGCGAACAAAGGGGCACGCTGATACATAAACCACCGGTTATGATTCCGCCGCAACTAATTGTAATGACAGATAAAGTTGTGGATGCCTTGAATGGGGCGGTGAAGTAATGCTGCACCTGTTGAAATATAATTTTATATTTGGCTTATCGCCACACTATGTTATTATCAACGCATCCTGTAGAATATCGTTACAACAAATTTAATGGCTGGTTCGCAGTTATTAGTTTAGCCGCCATTATAGGCGTTGCCGTCCCATACATTATTTCTAACGCCAAAGCAGGCGATAATGGGATTGCATTAGCAATTTTGACGGGTGCCGGCGTTGCTGCTTTGATGCTTGTTTTTGTTGTCAGCAAATACTTTATTCCTGCCTTAAAAGGCGATGTCGCGTTGGAAATAAATGTTAAGGGGATAAAAAGTTACCTGCACAATATCAGCATTTCGTGGGCCGATGTTGACAATATAGAGGTTAATGGCGGTCGCATGGCTGATGTATTGTACATATACTTTAAACAGGAAACCGACTATGGCGACTATGTCCGCATCCCCCTGCAATGGATAACCGGCAACGACGACGATATCTATGAAACAGCTAAAGCTTTCTGGAAGCATAAACCGCAGTAATAGCAAAGCATTTTTGCTAAAATCAGGGTGATTTAATCACGGGCCGGTAAATTAAGTTTATTGGTAGTTTTATATTATAATAAATGTATTTTCGTTTATACCTTGCACTCGTTGTATCGAAATATGAACGCTACCGATAATTATGAACTTTTGATTGATAAGATCAACATCTTTATCCGGAAATACTATTTCAATAATTTTTTGCGAGGACTGATATTTC
>JBDUDE010000206.1:0-4038 GCA_040003105.1 Mucilaginibacter sp.
CTGCTATGCACTGCTGTTAAAAGGGGATGATATTTTAGCCAATACCGGCACATCAACCATAAAGCTAAATTGCAAACCATTGGATGAGCTAAAGCCCGATATTAAAGCCGATGCCGGCACCGGTTACCTGAAAACCAGTTGGGTTGATGAGCAAATAAAACCGGGGCTGGGCAAAATTGAGATACAGAACAACAGCACCAATACCACCTGGGGCGCTATGCACTGGCAGTACCTGGAGAATTTGGATAAAATAACATCGGCCCAAACCAACGTACAATTGGTGCGCAAATATTACATTCAAAAACAAACGGATGCCGGCGCCGTGCTGGTTGCCGTTGACGCCGCGCATCAACCCAAAACCGGTGACCTGCTGAAGGTTGTCATTAACCTGAAGGCCGACCGCGATTTTGAATACGTGCAACTAAAAGATTTACGCCCTGCAGGCACCGAACCTGTGGAAGCGCTATCCACTTATAAATACCAGGACGGTTTATATTATTACCAGGTAACCAAAGATGTAGCCACCAACTTTTTTATAAGCTATTTGAACAAAGGCAACTACGTGTTTGAGTACCAGCTGCGGGTGGCCCAGCCCGGCAACTTTTCAACCGGGATAACCAGCATACAAAGCATGTACGCGCCGGAGTTTAATGCGCATTCGGAAGGGGGGAGGATGAGTGTTGGTCATTAGGCATTGGGTCATTGGTAAAAAGGGAACTATCTCTTGAGCGAAGCGAAAAAAACTTTTACGCCTTGCCTGTCCGCGTGCTTAGTGCATGTACAAGATTTCTCCTCGTACCTCGTTCGAAATGACATGGTAGTGGCGCAATAAAATATCTAAAACTAAAAATCAATTTAAAGATGAAAAACGAAATTTATAAGTTGATGCTTTGTATTTCAATGTTTTTGCTAAGTTGTAATCACGACACAAGAAATACAGCACAGCGAAACGAAGATAATTACAAACTCATAAAAAGCCAGGAGCAATGTTTCACAGCCATTTATAAAAAAGACAGCGCATTTTTAAAATTTAAAATCATGCCGAACGGTAAAATTCAGGGTAAGCTAATTATAAAATATTCAGAACCTGGACCAAATGACCTGGAAAGAGAGTTTTATCATGGCGATATTATAGGGCAATTCAAAAAGGATACTTTATTTGCCGACTTTATATTTGCCGATGGCGGCAAAAAAACAGTTTACAAGAACCCGATAGCGTTATTAAAGAAAAACAACAAATTAATTCTTGGATTTGGCGCCATCGAAAACTATTTGGGAAAATCCTGGCTTATGAACCACAAGGAAATAAATTTTAACAGGAGCAGATTTCAATTTCTACCGACTGAATGTAATAACTAATCTACGGATGGGGATAAAGCCGTAATTTGCCGCCAGCTCACCGAGCGAGCCTATGGGAATAGTTACTAAACTAAATGAACATGATAATTGAGCTGTCCACCATTATTAATGCCCCGATTGAGCGCTGTTTTGATTTATCGCGCAGTATCGATTTGCACATGGAATCGACCAAACAAACAGGTGAGCAGGCTATTGCCGGGCGCACCAGCGGGCTGATTGAGTTGGGCGAGACGGTTACCTGGCGGGCAAAGCATTTCGGCATCTGGCAAAACCTTACCTCAAAAATTACCGAATTTGAGTCCCCCAATCACTTTACCGACGAAATGGTTAGCGGTGCTTTTAAATGCTTCCGCCACGAGCACCTATTTTTTGCTGTGAATAACCAAACCGTGATGAAGGATATTTTTGCTTTCGAATCGCCTGCAGGAAGATTAGGCAGGCTGGCGAATTTTCTTTTTTTAGGCCGATATATGGAGAAGTTACTGGTTGAAAGGAACAGGGTGATAAAGGAGGCTGCCGAAACCGCTGATTGATTTGATTACGTTGATTTCGCTGATTTTTTATTGTTATATTTAATAATAAAAATCAATGCCATGTTAGCCAACCAAACCATCAAGGCCTTTGTGCCCACCACAAAACCGGCAGAAGCAAAAGTATTTTATCGTGATGTCTTGGGCTTAACCCTGTTATCTGAAGACGCCTATGCGCTTGAATTTAACTCGAACGGAACTTTGTTAAGGGTCATTACCGTCCCGGAATTAACGCCACACCAATTTACCGCCGTAGGTTGGAATGTTGAGGATATTGAGGCCGTTATTCGCGCACTTAACTTAAAAGGAATTTGCTGCGAAAAGTACGGATTTATGGAACAGGATGACCTGGGTATATGGACTTCGCCAAGTGGTGCTAAAGTAGCCTGGTTTAAGGATGTGGACGGGAACGTTTTATCATTAACGGAAATATGATTACACCGATTGAGGGAATGATTTCACTGATCTATTTGCTCGCACGAAACGACAAACATTTTATCGCGCACATTCCGGCTATGAACTATGAACCATCAACCATGAACTCTCCGAACTCAGTTCCCCAACTGTTTAACCGCCAAATAAGCCATTAAACCGGTGCTCAACTCTAATGCGCTTTCTTCCACGTCAAATGTTGGGGTATGTACGGATGAGGTAATACCCCGGCTTTCATTGCGGGTGCCTAAACGGTAAAAGCACGAATCGGCTACTTGTGAATAATAGGCGAAGTCTTCGGCGGCCATCCAGATGTCGAGGTCTAATACGTTTTCTTTGCCCAGGTAATCTTCGGCGTGGCCGCGGGTGCTGGCGGTTAGCTTTTCTTCGTTGATGAGGAAAGGATAGCCGCGCACAATATTGAACTCGCAGGTGGCACCCATGCTTTCGCAAAGGCCTTCGGCCATTTTTTTCATGCGGATATGGGCATCGTTGCGCCATTTTTCGTCCATGGTGCGGAAGGTGCCTTCCAGGTAAACTTCGTTGGGGATAACGTTGGTTGCGCCGTTGGCTATTACCTTGCCGAAAGAAAGTACCGACGGGCTTTTAGGGTCGGCAAAGCGGCTTATTACCTGTTGCAGGGCGGTAAGCATGTGTGCCATGATGATAACAGGGTCCACGTTTTGCTGGGGCTGTGCGCCATGGCCGCCTTTGCCGTGGACGGTAACGTATAGCTCGTCAGTCGAGGCCATGTATTTGCCCGCGCGGAAACCTACTTTGCCCGCCTCGATCAATGGCATAACGTGCTGACCTAAAACGGCTTGCGGCTTCGGGTTTTCGAGTACGCCTTCTTTTATCATCAGGCTGGCGCCACCGGGCAGTTTTTCTTCAGCTGGCTGAAAAATAAGCTTAATAGTGCCGCCAAACTGGCTTTTTATTTCGGTTAATATTTTAGCAGTCCCCAATAGCGACGAAGTATGCGCATCGTGTCCGCAGGCATGCATCACACCCACATTTTGAGACTTGTAGGACACATCATTAGCTTCGGTAATAGGGAGCGCATCCATATCGGCGCGCAGGGCCACTACGTTGTCCGACGGTTTGTCGCCCTTAATCAAGGCCACCAGCCCGTTATCCGCCATGCGCTGGTACGTTAAGCCTAAAGCCTCGAGCTTGCCTGCCACAAATGCCGACGTATTTACCTCATGAAAAGAAAGTTCGGGGTGCGAATGCAGGTGGCGGCGGTTAGCCACGGTATCATCAAAAATATTTTTAGATAACTGCTGAATCTGCTCTTTAATCATTGGGCTGGTCGGTTTTTGGGAGATTTATCCTGTCGGAGATGATAAAAATACTGGTAAACATGGAGCGCACTTCCCCGGCTAATTTCTGGGCTTCAAGCCGGGTACGAAAATCGCCCGCGCGAACTTTAAAGTTGGGTTCGGTGTAGCTAACGTAGGTGCGGTACTCGGGGTATTCTTCGTTAAATTTTGCCTGCGCATCGTAAGCCGCCTGCCTGCTGGAGCCAAAAAAAATCTGAACGCGGTAGCCGCTGCCGGTTTCAGCACCGGGGATGCCTTTAACTGCACCCAGCGATGCGCGGCGTGCCATCAGGGTATCAATTAATGGGTCTTTTATAACTTCAACTTTGCCGCGGGTTTGGGCAAAGGTTATGGCCGGTAAAAAAATCGCCATAAAAAAAATGCAGCACCTTATT
>JBDUDE010000022.1:0-13674 GCA_040003105.1 Mucilaginibacter sp.
ATCTATGAAAGCCGGGGCGCTGCGGGAAACTGTGGTGCCCCTTTTTTTTCTTTTGGTTTATTAGTTCACTGGTTCATTGGTGGGTTAGCAGGATAGCGGTGGTTTTAAAAGAATTGGTATAAGTCAGTTTTTTGTTCAGATTAATCGCGCGGCAAAAATATGACGACGTTATTCGTCAACGAATTTTTACCAATGAACTAATGAACCATTGAACCAATGAACTAATTTCGCTACTTTTATCTCAAATGAAATTTAATTACCCCAAACTGCTGTTTAAGTCATTTGTATT
This sequence comes from Mucilaginibacter sp., assembly GCA_040003105.1. Taxonomy (GTDB): domain Bacteria; phylum Bacteroidota; class Bacteroidia; order Sphingobacteriales; family Sphingobacteriaceae; genus Mucilaginibacter. The sequence continues at coordinate 290 of JBDUDE010000022.1, forward strand.
GTTGATGCTTGCCGGTATTATTGCGGGTTGCGGAAAGGAACCGTTTCAACCGAAGACCGGCAATATCAACTTAACCGATACTACGGGTGGCGGCAGCGACACAAGTGGCAGCGGCGGCATTATTTTATTGCCCGATACTGTGCCGAGCTTTTTCAGTCCGGCGGGTGTTGCTGTTGATGGCAGCGGCAATATTTATGTTGCCGATTATGGCAATAACCTGATCCGTAAAATTACGGCATCGGGCGTTGTGAGTACGCTGGCCGGCAGCGGTAACCAGGGTTCGATAAACGCGGGCGGGGTTTTAGCATCATTTAACCAGCCAACCGGCATAGCTGTAGACGCCGGGGGAAATGTGTTTGTGGGCGATGCCGGTAACGAAATTATTCGAAAAATTACACCTGATGGTTCAACCACAACTTTTGCCGGAAGCGACAGCACCGGGACTACTGATGGGCCTGCCGCAACTGCCTCATTTTTTCACCCGGAAGGTATAACCCTTGACGCCGCAGGCAATATTTACGTTGCCGATGCGGGCAATAACCTTATACGGAAGGTATCGGGTGGAAACGTTTCGACCATTGCCGGCAACAAATTTGGGGCAACTCCTGATAATACTTTCAGCAATCCCACGGGTGTAGCAATTGATGCCGGTGGTAATATTTATACAGCAAACTTTTTAGCCAATAACATCCTGAAAATAAATTCTGCGGGAGCCGTAAGTGTTTTTGCCGGCTCGGGCAATATTGGCCCGGCCAATGGCGTGGGTACAGCGGCGTCCTTTTATTTCCCTAATAGCATCGCGGTTGATGCTGCCGGGAACCTCTTCGTATCGGACGGGGTTAACGACCTTATCCGCAAAATCACACCCGATGGAACTGTAAGTACGCTTGCAGGAAGCGGCGTTGCCGGAGCTGCGGACGGTACCGGTACAGCGGCTTCATTTAACGGCCCGGCCGGGTTAGCGGTTGATGCTGCGGGCAACGTGTATGTGGCCGACGCCAACAATAACCGAATCCGCAAAATTACGCCTGCAGGCGTGGTAACCACCGTTGCAGGCAGCGGGCACGCAGGTTCACGCAACGGGCAAATCTCAGTAGTAAGAAACGCCAAAACAACAAAATCAGTAGTAAAACAACGACTTCCTGTGTTTTATAAAAGCAGTAAGTAATTTGAAAATTTGTTGATGTGACGATTTGAAGATGAAAAGAATGGAAGTCGACAAGTCATCCACTCATTAATTAATATCTCAAAATATAAGTTGCGGCTTGTTTTTGCTCGTCGAGGCTGAGCAGGTCGCCGTGATAGGTCCAGTTTGATACGGTGTCAAAAACCATCTCGCCCAAATAATCCGGATTTAGATTATCAGGTATGCGGGTGTTGGGCTCAGTTGTCTCCAGCGGCTCGGTAAACAGGGTCGACTCATCGCCAAAGGCATCTTTGTAAATGCGGTAAGTGCCGGTATTATGCAGGCCTTTATTGCCATTTTTCTCCAAAACGGGTTCAATAATTATATTTCTTTTTGTGCCGTCTTCTTTAACAAGGCTAAGTTGCAGCGGGTTGGTCATTTTTATTTTGTGTTGATGAAGATAATACAGGCATAAGGCATGAATTGTTTTGGATTGGAAATCCGGCGGCTTGTGTCCTTTGAAATAGTCGCATAAGCCCGGCACTGTACAGTGCTCCCGCCATCATCCCGCCCGGTCCTTAGAGCGGGTTACAGAAAGCTTAATTTATCGAAAATTTTAACTTGTTCTAAACCAACATAATTATAAAAATATCGTTTCGAGATATTAGATTAATTTTTAAAATAATTTATTTCTACGATTGCTGGCATAATATTTATGCAGTTAGGGTAATTAAATAAATTATTGATATGGTAAACTCGGCATTAACAACAAATAATGCGCTTTTGAAAATGCTCGATCTCAAACTGAAAATGCTCATAGAGGATGATTTGAAAAATTTCAGGATGATAAAAGCAGGCAAAAACTAACCCTGCTAAGGCAAACCCTGCCATAGCAGCTTAATAATAAACACAAAACACAAATACCATGGAAACTACAGAAAAATCAATTGATGTATTAAATGATTTAATTGAAATTAACCACGATCGCATTGCTGGTTTTGAAAAAGCAGCCAAAGACCTGGGTGAAGGCGAATTTGCGCTGAAGGGGCTGTTTGAAAAGTTTGCTTCAGAAAGTCGCATTTATTCGTCAGAACTGGCATCGGCAGTTAGCCAGTTTGGCGGCGAAGTTGAGACTGGTACCAGCGGCACAGGCGCTATACACAGGGCGTGGATTGATGTTAAAGCTACTTTTACCGGTCACGACCGTAAAAGCGTTTTAGCGGAATGCGAACGCGGCGAGGATGCGATTAAAAAAGCATACCAAAGCGCGCTTGATCCTGAAAATGAGTTGACGTTTGACGTTGCCGACCTGGTACGCAGGCAACAACAAGGTATAAACGCTGCACACGACCAGATTAAAGCGCTGCGCGACAGCGAGGAGTAAACAAAATATTGAAAAATTTGGGAGCCGCTTCACGAATGGAGCGGCTTTTTTTGTCTGAACCTTGATTTACTTGATTTTAGGATTAAAGGATGTATTTGCGGCCGGCCGGGGAAATTCCATAATCCAACAAATCTTAGTTTAATCTTAATTTAGAACATCGCCTTCAACCCATCAATAACGCTCTGGAAAAACGTGGGCATGCTCAGGTTGTTGTGGTAATTGAAGTACAGAAATATACAGAAGATGATAATGGCGATAATAATAAACCGCTTAAACATGTAAGCCAGCAATACCAGCGCGCAGGGGATCGCCAGCAACAATATCCAGCTGATGTGGAATGGGCTTAATTTATCGTCGTGTTTGTAAATGTAGTAGAGTATGCCGCTCGAGCCTTTGTCGTTTTGGTGGCGGGCATACAAGAAGGTTGATTTGTCAATTTTATGGCGATAGAATGCGGTGCCTTTGTCGAAGGTTAGCTGATGCTCAAAGCCATTCATGGTGAAAGTAAAAACGCCGTTTACGTTTTCCTGGATAATGCCTGCGGTATCAGTAGCTACTACGGCAACTTCGCCGCGGGCAAAAGGGTTTTCTTTAATCACAAAATGTGTAATAGCAATGGTATCGGCAAACGCAGTGCTTGCAGATAAAGCTAATAAGCAAAAAATAAATAACAGTTTCTTCATTTTTTATACCCCAATCAGGTGCAATAAAAGTAACATTTTTATACCATCAGTTTAATAAATAAATGCTTAAATTAAGTATGCTGGCAAAGCTTACCCAAAGCAGATAAGGCACCAGCAGCCACCCGGCAGTTTTGCTGTATTTTTTAAACCACCGTATATTTAATATAATGCTCACCCATAGTAACAGGATAACAAATAAGGCCGGTAAAATACCATGCAGCCCAAAAAACACTATCGACCATAAAAAATTAAACGAGAGCTGAACGATATAAATTGCGGCTGTTATTTTATAAGTTTTTGAATTGTCGCGCCGCTGCCAAACCAGGTAAGCGCCAATGGCAATCATAATATAAATTGCTGTCCACACCGGGGCAAACAGCCATGGCGGCGGGTTAAATGTTGGTTTATTGAGCGTGCTGTACCAGCCTGCAATTTGCGGCCGGGTAAATAATGATGCCACAAAACCTATCACCAGCGTAATAGTAAGGCTGATAAGAAATGGAAAGAAGTGAAATTTTTTTAATGACACGGCGCTCATGTTGATTATCAATATCAAACGCCGCCGGCCTAAATGTGTTTTAAATGGCGGGTATTATTTGAGCTTCATCTGCGCAAAATAAGGATGGTCGGGATTTACAATCAGTTCCTGGCGGTAGGGGTGAACCAGTACATCCATATCTTCCAGCGGAATAGCGCCCAGCAACGGTTCGTTATCGCCCGGCAATACCATTGCATCTACTGTACAACGGCGGTTTTTAAACTTTACTTCCAACGGCCCCACTACGTTATATTCTACAATACTGCCGTTGGCTAACTGACCCTTGCGCTGCTCTATTACGGGAAGTTGTAATTGCTCTTGTATGTTTTCGTTTATACACATGTAAATGCTGCCTGTGTCAACCAGCATATTTACGCGCATGCTTTTTATTTCGTCTTCGCCAATAAAGTTTCGCCGGGCAAGAATAATGTCTTCTCCATTTATTAATTCAATTTCAGCGTATATTAAACCCATAACGAATAATTTTTTGTGAATTTACAAAATTAATGAATAGCGGGATCTTTTCTTCGAAAAATGACTTTCATGAGTTGCTTTAATGAAATTATCACGCTGATTATCAATTATATACGATGAATTTGAAATTAATTCTATAATATAGATAGGAATTATAGATATTATCTGTATGTTTGCATTAACAAAATCGTTCTTTATTTCGCTTATCCAGAAAGACCGAGGGAAAAGGCCCTGTGACGTCTTAGCAACCTGTAGATATAATAAACATGTTAACCGAAACTAAGAAGGTGAAATCTCTTAGGTAGGGTTAACATGTAAACTTACTATCAAACACAAGGTGCTAACTCCTGCTTCGCTACCTGGCGAAGAAAGATAGGTTATCCCCGGCTCCCCGGTCTCCCTGGTTAAGTGATTAAATAGTTTTTATATAAAGTCGCGTGACCGAGAGGATAGGCTGGAGTCTGCAAAACTCCATACGGCAGTTCGAATCTGCCCGCGACGTCTGTTTTAGTCATTTACTTCGCGTCATTTCGCTTCGCTGTCATTGGTCATTAAATAGCAGCCCCAAATTTCTTATAAGTAAGATAATCCTTTTAACTGTGTCGGTTCGTAATAGAAGGGCGTAAACTCTACTTGTGCCAACTCGCAGCTTACCAGCATGGAGGTGAAATTAACATTGCCGAATATGTTGGCTATTGCTGTATCGGCAGCGTCGCGGCCGGAGGCGATTTTTATCAAACCATTTAACGGTACCAGCCCGGTGGCATCAAATAAAACCCATTCATTACCCAAATAAGCTTCAAAACAAGCATGGAAATCGGCCGGTTTTAGCTGGTAGGCGTAGCCGGTAAAATAGCGGGCCGGTATGGTGAGCGCGCGGCAAAGGGCAATGCCCAGGTGCGCAAAGTCACGGCAAACGCCTTGTTGCTGGGTTACCGTATCATAAGCCGAGGTTTGGGCATTGGTTGAACCGCTTAAATATTGGACGTTTTTATTTATCCAACCAGTTAAGGCCATCACTTTTTCAAATGGATTAAAAATGTGCCCGAACAGGTTATTTGCCAGCCGGTAAAGCTTATCGCTCTGGCAATAACGGCTGGGGTATAAATAGGGGAGTATGGCGTTATCCATTTGGGCGATGGGTATTTCAACCAGTTCGCTATAGTCCTTTACTTCACAACAATTGTCAATAGTGGCTTTATAGGTAACTTGTATCGAACTGTTTTCGGCAATTTCAAATCGCATCACCCGGTTGTCGCTTTGCGCAGATTGCAGTTCTTCAACCTTAATATACGGTTCGATGTCAAATGTTTCGCTTATCACGGTCTGGTGCGGTGTGCGCAACGCATGGATGTTCAGTATCAACGTTCCCGGTGATGCCGTAGTGTATTCCATTTGGGTGAGGACGTTGAATTTCATTTGTTTAGTTGTTGTAAGGTTGAAATGTTGTGAAGTTTGAATGTTAATGTGTTATAGAGGAAACCTTTTAGCGCGAAAGAATAACCTTACAACATTTCAACATCCTAATCCAATTGACTGAAAGCCTCATCCATCCATCCCTCGGATATATTTTCAAGTGCTGTTTTTAGTTCTTCGGCCCATTGGGTTGATATGTACTCTAAGTCTTTTTTCTCGTAGCGTTTTTCGATGATATGAAAACTGTCTTTTTTATACAGCGCCACATCTATCGGGAAGTCGACATTGTTGGCGCTTACCCGTGTTGAATCGAAAGAAAGAAAGCCGGTTTTAAGAGACAGTTTCAAGCTCGAATCTTCGTTCAATATCCTGTTTAAAATTGCCTTGCCGTGCCCTGAGTTACCGATTATAACGTATGGGGCACCCTGGCCCAGCTCCACCCAATTACCTTCGGGGTATAACAAAAAGAGTTTGTGCTCATCGTCATCTTTCAATTGCCCGCCAATTATGGTATTCAAATCAAACTTAAACCCGGCTTTTTCAAGTGCAGCTTTATCTTCGCTGGCTACCCGTTTCACCTGCTCGCCAAAGGCATTTACAGCTTTGTAAAGTTTATTGTATTCGGTGGTTTCCAGCAGTTCGTTAAAGTAAACCAGGGCCTTATCCCTTACCGACCGCAAGCCGCTGGTCATGATAAAAAGCGAAAACTTGTCCTTTTGTTCTATGGTGATTTTCTTTTTTATTGAAGTTTCCGTTCCTGATGTTATGCGGGTATCGGCAATAGCTACGAGGCCTTGTTTAACTTTAATTCCTAAGCAATAAGTCATTATTAATGGTTGTGGATGAGCGATAAATTTTTGAAAGAGCAAATTAAGTAAATTAAGAGCTAACAGCCAGCATCGGTACTATTTAAAATAATTAACAGCGTGCCCTACTACTTCTTTTATGTAGATATTCCAGGTTGATAGTGGCTCGGCATCGGGGATAAAGTCGGTAATAGTAAAGCCGCCGTTGCCGGCAATGTAATTGCAGGGGTAGGGTACAACCTCCATTTTTTGTTTTTTAAAGATGGCCAGTGAGCGCCGCATATGAAACGCCGATGTAACCAACAGATAGGGCGGTTGCAAATGCTTTTGGGTCAACAGCGTTTTTGAAAATACCGCATTTTCGAGCGTGTTGCGGCTTTGGTTTTCAATAACAATCAGGCTATCGGGCACTTTTAATTGTTCCAGTTGTGTCTTAACCCAATCACTTTCTCTAAAGCTGCCGGCCAACAAATTGCCGTTACCGCCTGATACCAATATGTGTGTTGCCTTTCCGGTGGTTAGTAATTTTAGCGATTGTATAAACCTATCGGCAGATGGATTAAAAACACCCTGGTTGTTTGCATCAACACCTGAAAAGCCACCCAGCACGATAACGCAGCTATAGGTTTGGTTTTTTAACGGCACGGGCTTAATATCCCAAAGTTTGGCAAACTGGTCTAATAAAAACGGGCTGGTGAAAATTAATAACAACACCATTGCTGCGATAAAAAAGCGGCGCTTAAGGTGCGGTTTGCGCACTATTAGCGATGTGATTATACAAACCGCAATCCAGGTGAAGGGCAAAATAAAAATCAGCAGCAGCTTTGAAAGCACAAAAAACATAGTCGAAATTAATTTCGATAAAAATAGCTTTTTTAATAGTTTTTAAATGGTGCGCCCCGCCATTAAAAACAAAAAAAGCGAACCAGCCAACCGGATTCGCTTTTTAATATAAGACAGTGTTGATTGATTATTAAAACCCGGTATCCTTCATTTTAATGTAATCATCAAGTGTGGCAGCATTGGGCAGGCCCTTGCCTTTTACCTTTTCGATATAAGCGACAGATACGCCATGGTCCTTCAATTCCTGTGCTTTATCAAGCGATAAATCTTTAAAACCAAGCGCTTTTATGCCGGCGACAAACTCCGGACTAACGCCGTGGTCTTTCAGCTCCTGTGCCTTGTCGAGCGAAATGTCTTTATACCCGGCATCGTGCATCTTCCTGAAAAATTCAGAGCTAACACCATGGTCGCGTAAATCCTGGGCTTTATCAAGGGTTAAGTTTTTGTACCCCATTTCCTGCATGCTGGCTATGTATTTGGGGTTAACGCCATGGTCGCGCAACTCGGTAGCTTTTTCGAGCGATATATCTGCGTAGCCCATCTTTTTAAACTCGGTTATAAACTGCGGACTTACGCCGTGGTCGCGCAATTCCAGTGCCTGGTCAAGCGGAATGTTTTTGTAGCCCATTTCGTGGAAACCGTTGATGAATTTAGCGCTTACGCCGTGCTCGCGCAGCTCAACAATCTTCTCCAACGACTGGTGCCCATATTTTTCTGCGTTAAACAAATCAAAATATTCGGTTAGTTTTTTACGGTTAAGGTCCTGCCGGGCAAGGTCCCTGAACTGATCGTTGCTGATGTCTGCATAACCATTGTCTTTCAAAAAATCGAAGTAGCCTTTGTTGATGTCTGTAAAAAACACATCGAGCATTAACTGGTCATCCAGTTCTTTGTAGCCACGTTGTGCCAGGTACGATTTAAAGTCCGCGTTTTCAGCAAAGTTGTAGGCGCCATGTCCGAAACGACCCTCAAACACGCCTTTAAAAGTCATCTTACCCGCTTCGCGGGTTAAGATAAATTCGCCTATTTTGCCGTCGGGAAGGGTACCGAGTTCGGATTTAGGGAAGTTGCGGCCCGAGTTCCAGCGGTGGCCGTAGAACTGGATGTTTACCTGGCCATCCTCTACAATGGCATCCCAGGTGCCGGGCGCGTGGTTCCCGTTTGAGTACCAGCCATTATTATCGTCATTCTTGTCGCCTTTAGCTTCTGATTTTAAAGCAGATTTGGCAGCTGATTTTGAAATAGATTTTTGCTGGGCCTGGGCACAGCCCGACAGCGTTGCTAACAGCGCAAGGGCTGTTAAGCAGGGTATAAATAGTTTTTTCATGATGGTAAGATTATTTGCCTTCGTTAAATGAGCTTTTTAACTGTATGTATTTGCGCAGGTTGTCGGACTTAAAGCCCTTTTTCTGCATTTCTTCTACATATTCGGGTGTAACGCCGGTAGATTTTAAGGCTGCCAATTCATTCAGCGGAACATCCGCAAAGCCGAGCTTTTTAAAGCCGCTGATGTATTCGGGCGTTATGTGCATCGATTTTAAGGTTACCAGGTTATGCGCAGGAATATCTTTATAACCTGCATCCTGGAAGCTTTTTACAAATTCGGGCGTGATGTTTAATGATTTAAAAGTAACCAACTGGTTAATGGGGATATCCTTATAACCAATGGCATCGAACGGCTTGATATAGTCGCCATCAATCCTTAACGATTTAAGGGTGATTAGCTGGTTTACCGGCACATCTTTATAACCGAGCGCCTCTATGCTTTTTACATATTCGGCGTTAATGTGCATTGATTTCATGGCCACCAGCTTGTTGCAGGGAATGTTGTTATAACCAATGCTTTTGAAGCTGTTGATATAAGCCTCATCAACATGCAACGATGTCATAGCTATCAAATTATTGGCGGTAAGTTCGTTATAGCCATTTTTCTGCAGCATATCAACGTAGCTTTTTTGCAAATCGACTAAGAAGAATGCGAATGCATGGCGGTCGCGCACATCGGCTACGTTATGGCTTTTAATAAATTCAGTAAACGAATTATCGGCAGTAAATTTGTAGTGGCCAAAGCCCTCATCTCCTTCAAATTTACCAGTGAACAGCGTGCTGCCGGCTTCGCGTTTTAACGTAAAATCTGCTTTTGCATCTTTCGGCAGGGCAGGGAAATCGCTCAGTTTGAAAGTTGCATCGTTCGACCAGGTATGTTCGTCTTCGCCGTCCTTGCTGCTGCCGCGAAACTCGATGCTAATCCTGTCGCCATGGATGGTGGCAAACCAGCTGCCTTCGCTGTGGTCGTTGTCATCTGCAACATCGACATTTACTTCGGGGTTAATGTTTTCATTGATGCTGGTGTTTACCGCGCGGTTAACGTTTGCATTAATAATCGGGATGATGTTTGCATTAACCGCTGCATTGATAGCAGGGTTGATATTCGCATTGACTGCGGTGTTTACATTGGAAGTGATTACCGGGTTAACATTTGCGTTTACCGCAGCATTAACGTTTGCGTTAATAATTGGAGTGATGTTCGCGTTAACGTTTGCAGCAACGGCAGTGTTGATATTGGTGCGGACAACAGGCGTTACAACCGGGTTAACGGTTACAACGGTTTGCGCCATTGCGCCGGGATGATAAATAAAGCACACTATGCTGCAAAGCACGGGCAGCAGGCGGGTTATTTTAATTTTTTTCATGATGTTTTGGTTCATTTGTTCACTGGTTTATTAGTTAATTTGGGCATGCTGGTTAAGCATCGCTCGTATGGTTAAATACTCCGGCAAAAATTAAAGGTTACCAATTCTTACATTTTTTTTCAACTAATCTCCAACCTCTAATCTCCAACCAACTATTCAAACGAATTCTTCAACTGTATGTACTTGTCCACATTTTTCGAGTTGAAACCCTTACCACGCATTTCTTTAATATAGGCAGGTGTTACCCCGGTTGCCTTTAGCGACGACAGCTCATTTACCGATATATCATCAAAACCAAGGTCTTTAAAGCCTTTTACAAAATCGGGGGTTACACCAAGGGCTTTCAATGAACTGAGTTGGTTTACTGAAATGTTTTTATAGCCTACTGCCTCGAAGCCTTTAATATAATCGCCGGTAATGCCCAGCGCCTTTAACGAACTTAAACTGCTGGCGCTTAAATTTTTGTATCCCATCGCATCAAATCCTTTGATATATTCGGGTGTAATATCCAGTGATTTAAATGATGTTAGTACGTTTGCTGCAAGGTTATTATATCCGACAGCTTTAAACCCTTTGACATAATCAGGCGTAATACCCATTGATTTGAATGACGTAAGTACGCTTGCCGCGAGGTTGTTATAACCAATAGCGTTAAACCCCTGGATGTAATCAGGTGTAATCCCCATCGATTTGAAAGACGTAAGTACGGTTGCGGCGGGATTATTATATCCTACAGCGTTGAACCCTTTGACGTACTCAGACGTAATACCCATTGATTTAAATGAAGTGAGCACATTCACCGCAGGGTAGTCATATCCAATTGCTTTAAATCCTTTTACATACTCCGGCGTAATATTTAAAGCTTTAAAAGTTGTAAGCTGATTGTAAGATAGGTTTTTATAGCCGATAGCTGCAAACGAGCGCACAAAGCCTGAATCGATATTCATGGCTTTGTAGCTTGATATTTCATTGGGCGACGGCATGCTGTCGTCTCCATCGCTTTTCCCGTCTTTAAGCTTCGCTTTGCGCAGGCTGTTGATGTAGGCACCTGTTATGTGCTGAGCCTTAAAGCTGATGAGCTGGTTAAAACTAAGGTCCTTGTAACCGGCCTTGCGGATTTCTTCTACGTAGGCATTGTCGATATGCAGCGCTTTGCCCGATACCAGTTCATTGGGCGTAACACCCGAAAAGCCATTTGCTTTCCACATCTTGATATAAGGCTCATCAACCTTAAGCGCTGCCATGGATATGATGTTGTTTTTCGACAAATCGGTATACCCGTTACGTTTTACCATGGCAATATATTCTTTAGTGACGTTTACCATAAAAAACGCGAAGTAGTCATCGTCGTCATCGGCTTCGGTAATGCCGGCCTGCTTTAGGTAGGCGTCAAAGGTTTTATCCGCAGTAAATTTGTAGTGGCCGTAGCCTTCGTTGCCTTCAAATTTGCCGTTAAACAAAACAGAACCGGCTTCGCGTTTCAAAGTAAAATCGCCTTTTTGGTCGCGCGGTAAAGCAGGCAATTCACTTAACAAAAAGGTTGAACTGTTCGACCAGTTATGGTCATCATCGTCGCCTTTAAATTCAATGTTTACCTTTTCGCTTTTTATGGTAGCAAACCACACGCCCTGGGAGCGGTCGCCACGATAATCGTTATGGAATCCGGGATTTTTTGCTTTAACCTTAACTTTTGCCTTAGTTGCCTGGCTGTAGGCCATGGGGTTGTTAAGGGCACAGGCCAAAATGCCCAGCAAGGGTACCAGGAAAAAGTACTTCCACATAATGTGGATATTTGATTTCTTTGAGTTCATCATGAGTATGCGTTTTTTCAGTAATGATTGATTATAGTTGGTTGTAATGCCCAGCGACAGGTGCGGGGCAGATACCTTTAGCAGGCTCATCTGGTAGCTTTCGCGTTCCACCTCTTTGTGGCCAAGCACGGCATCGTCGGTTAAAAATTCAAGGTTGTTTTCAAGCTCTTTGCGATAAATCCACGCAAATGGGTTAAACCATTGCAGCACCAGTACCAGCTCGGCCAGTATAATGTCAAAGCTGTGGCGCTGTTGGATATGTATTTTTTCGTGCAGCAGAATCTGGCTGTAGGTATCCCAGTCGTATTTTTCGGGGTTGATGAAAATATTGTTACCGAACGAGCAGGGGGCCTTATCGCCGGTAAGCTCAACAATACGGTACTTGCCATCTTTTATAACAGGTTTGGTGTAAGCCTGGTAAAGCAGCACAACAAATTGCAGCAGGAGGTTAAGGCCGAAAGCCGCAACACCTATCCAGTAGATAAAAAACAACCATTTTAATACGATTTGCATCAAGGGGATGGTTGTAGTAGTTGGAGAGGTTGTAGTCGATGTAGAAGTTGAAGAAGAGGCAGTGGCAGGGTTTATCCGGGGAACCTCAATCGTTTTAATTTTAAAAATCGGGTGTGATACAACCGGCGTTTGGGATTGAACATCTCCCGGTTGCGGTTCAATTATTGTTGGCTGTAATGGTTTTACCTCATTGTGGCTCACAACGGCGGTAGTAACGCTGTTACGGAGCGACCATTGTTGTGGGATAGATATAAACGGCAGCACAAACGAAAGGGCCAGGCAAAATACCAGCACCAGGCGGTTTAAGCGGTAAAACGTTTCGCGCTGCAGTAATAATTTATAAAACAGCAGGCAAACCGATATCAGCAGGGCAACATGCAGGATATAGGGTATCATTTCTTTTGTGATTTAATGAGGTTTACTATTTCGTTTAATTCTTCTTCGGATATTTTTTGTTCTTTGGCAAAAAAAGCCAGCATGCTTGGGTATGAGTTGTCGAAATAATCTTTTACTATATCCTTCATGGTATGCTGTTGATATGTGTCTTTTGATATGACAGGGTAATACCTGAAAATGTTGCCAATTATTTCGTGCCCAAGGAAACCTTTTTCTTCCAATATCTTCACCATGGTGGCAATGGTGTTGTAATGCGGCTTTGGGTCGGGCATTTCCTGGATAATTTCTTTTATAAAAGCATTTTCAAGCTGCCATATGGCCTGCATTATTTGTTCTTCTCTTTTAGCCAGTTTTTGCATAACGATATTGTTTTTTGTAAAGGTTATACTAATTTACTAGTATTGCAACTAATTGATTAGTATTTGTACTAATTTATTAGGATTAAAACTGTAAGGTGTTGATTTACAGGTAAGAAATTTTTTATAAATGTAGCGACGCAATACTTTGCGTCTCCCACTATGCATTTTCGACATACATGTTCCGAGACGCAAAGTATTGCGTCGCTACAAAAAGAACGCAACCGTTTAAATTTAATGTTGTCTTATAACACAACTCCGGGAATTAAGGTGTACGCCATCGTGCAACAACCATACTGTTATCGAACGGACATTAAAAATGAATATATCATAAAGTATTGATAAT
>JBDUDE010000929.1:0-4000 GCA_040003105.1 Mucilaginibacter sp.
CCACACGAATACCGATTCTTTCTTTTTGGTGATTGATGCTATTTTTTTTCTCATACGTTATTCAGCTAAAACTACCATTTTTCCTGTTCTATACAAAGCTTCTTCGTTTTGAATTTTGGCTTTTTCGGCATCGCCCATAGGTTTTGCAATTAATTTGTTCAAATCGGGTTGCCCGGCATCAACCCAGGCCGAATACCAATAGCTGCCCACGGACAGAATTGACTCCCGCATTCGGCGCTGAACCATACCCCTCAGCATTTTTTGATAGGCTTCAGCGTATCCTACAGAATAATCCTTAACCTCTTTTTGCCCATGCCTAACCATCGCGTACTTTTTATCCGCAGGGAAACGCTTGTCGAGCAAACGCTCAAAACTCAAAACGGTATCAACGCTTGCAAACGAGCTGCGGCATATTTTGAAAGCCTCGGTTAAGGGATTTTGAATGTAACGGGCTTTGCCTGCATAATAATTATAATAATTGCCAAACAGCTCAGGCAGCCGGCTTTCCCATAAGGCATGTATACCGGTTTGGTTAGTTAGCTGTCCGTTATAGTTTTGGGTTAAATGCAATGGCACGTGCGCGTCGGCAATGTAATGGCCCAGGTTTGCCGATGTATTTAAAATGGCTGTGGTATCATGCTCTTTAAAAGCTCGCACCAGCCTGTAGTAGTTGTATTGGATAGTCCAGGGGACAGTGCCGTATTTATCCAGTGTATCGGCAGTGTATTTCGCAGCCGCGTCAAACCAGTTATGTGGTATGCGTTTGAAAGGGGCTCTGCCATAATGGTCAGCGTTTAAAAAATGCCGCCGGGCCTCGGTTGAATCGACGTAACGGCGTTTGTCGGCACTGATGGCATGTTGGGTAAGGTAATCGATATTTGCGCGATAAAAGGCCGCCATTGGCTTAGGCAGCGTATAAACCGCGAAGCGGCCTATCCGGTAGTGTGCATAAAAGCCCCAGGAGCAACACATTGTTAATATTAAAGCTGCGGCGCCGAATCTGGGAAGAGATTTCATATCCAAATATAATTGTAATGTTGAATCCAAACCTATGTGACTAATAATTGCAGGCATTTATGTCACTTTACAGAAACATTTCAACCTTAAAACATTACAACTTTACAACATCACCAAAAAAATAAAAAAGGTGTTTGATATTTAAAATAATCCCCCTATATTTGCAGTCCTTAAAAATATAAGAAAGAATAACAAAGCTATACAATGGCAAATCATAAATCATCATTAAAAAGGATCCGTTCGAACGCTGCTAAACGCTTACGTAACAGGTACCAGGCTAAAACCACCAGGAACGCCATAAAAAAATTAAGAGGCACAACCACCAAAGTTGATGCAAGTGTACTTTTAGTTAAAGTAATATCAATGCTTGACCGTTTGGCAAAAAAGAATGTTATTCATAAAAATAAAGCTTCAAACAATAAGTCGAAACTTACAAAGTTTGTTAACGGCTTAAAATAATATAAAAGTCCTTTTTCAATAAGAACCCGCTCCGGTAAAACGAAGCGGGTTTTTCTGTTTTATTACCTGCCATTCCCCTCCTTAAAAAAAAAATCAAAAAGCCCAAACAAAACAACCCCTGCAACACGTATAAAAGGCTGTAAAACAGACATTGGGTTAAAAGCAACTAAAACTAAAAACTATCGACTTTGAGGATTTATATCACCTTATTACTTTTATTTGTTTCAATTTCGGGGTTTGCTACTATAGACAGAAGCCGTGTTGACAGTTTGAAAACCCTTATAGCGTTAAAACAGCCGGGGGCCGATACCATGAACATTAACAGGTTGAACAACCTGGCGGCAAACTACTTTGATTCTAACCCCGACAGCACTCTTTTTTACGGGCGCAAAAGTATTGAGCTTTCGCGCAAAATTAATTACAAAGCAGGTTTGGCAAATGGCATGGTACAAACAGGGCATGCAAACTTTTTTAAAGGCCGGTTTGCACAGGGCCAACAGGATTTTGACAATGCTATTTCCATTTATAAAAGCCTGAACGATTTACGGGGACTTGCTAATTGCTACAAGCTTTATGGCCGTATGGATAACTTGCTGGCCAAATATCAAATAGCACTGCGCTATTTAAACCTGGCGCTCGACATCAACATGCAGCTTAAAAACAATGATGAAATTGCCGACTGCTATAAAAATCTTGGTATCGTATATTTTAGCGAAGGACAAAATTCAACCGCGCTCGATTATTACTACAAGGCGCTATACATCACCCTTAAAAATAACGACAATGAGGCATCCGCTGCCATTTACAACGATATTGGTGTAGTGCTGCAAGGCATGGAGGTTTATCCAAAGGCACTCGAATATTATAAAAAAGCGCTAAACCTGTTTAAGGGCACCAACAACCTTAATGGCGTTGGTACCATTAATGAAAATATTGGCGAAGTTTTGATTGCCCATAAAGAATACGACCGGGCAATCGTGCACCTTACCAAATCCCTTTCAATTGCCAAAAAACAAGACGACAAGGATGGCATCAGCTCGGTTTATACAGACCTTGGCTTGTGTTACGCGCATAAAAGTCAGTTTGTTCTCGCAAAAAGTTATCTTGATAGTTCGTTGCAGGTTGCCAGTAAATTCAAAATAGTTTACAACCAGGCTTATGCCCTGATAGGTATGGCAACTATGTACAACCTGCAAAAAGACTATAAAAATGCGTTTATATATGCTACACAAGGGCAAAATATAGCGGCAACTTTACGCAATTTAGCCGTCCGCTCAAGTGCAGCGTTGCAGTTAAACAAAACCCTGGCGGGGCTGGGCAAGTTTGGCGATGCCTACCTGATGCTGCGCAGCTATAATGAACTTAAAGACAGCCTTAATAATAACGAGAGCCTTCAAAAATTAACATCGTACAACCTGGCGCTTGATTTTGCGTCGAAAGAGCGACAACTAGCTGAACAGCACCGCGAAAAAGACGAATCGTACAAGCAGCGAATAAAGCAGCAACGCCTTATAAATACCATTTTCTTAACCATCATAGCAGCTATGATTGCCGTTTCGTTTGTGTATTACAGGCAAAAACGCAAGCAGCAAAAAATAAATGCGATGCTCGAAGAAAAAAACAGCGAAGTGCTGCAACAAAAAGCTGACCTTGACGACCAGGCCCAAAAACTAAATAACCTGAATACTTTAAAAGACCGGTTAATATCAGTTTTGGCGCATGACTTGCGGGCTCCTTTAAGTACTTTAAGGGGCTTATTCAGCCTGCTGCAGGACGAAACTATTTCGCACGAGCAATTACTGGATATGATACCAAGTGTGCTTAAAAAGCTTGAATACACGTCGGACTTTTTGGATACACTGCTGTTTTGGATAAACAGCCAGATGGATAATTTTGAAAACTCGGCAAAGAGCTTTTATTTAAAAGACATTGTTGCTTATGAAGCTGAAAGCTACCATGAGCAAGCCAAATTGAAGGGTATCGAACTTATTGATAGCGTACCGCACGATGCCGTGGCTTCGGCCGACCCTAATTCAATACGTATAGTTATCCGCAACTTAATAACCAATGCAATAAAGTTCTCGAAACAGGGCGATAGCATCGAAATCCAGGCCATACTACAGGACGATAACAGCTATGTTATATCTGTAAAAGATACCGGCGTAGGCATGAGCGATGACCAGCTTGGCAAGCTATTTAAAAGCAAGGTTAACAGCAACACCGGTACCGACAATGAGTCGGGCACGGGCATGGGAATGTTGTTTTGTAAAGATTTAGTTGAAAAATGCAGCGGCAAGATTTGGGTAACCAGCAAAAAAGATCATGGCACTAAATTTTCGTTCACTGTTCCGATGGGAGTGTTGACTGAAAAGCGGTTGGAAGTGGCTTGAGTTAATGGCCGGGGCAATAAACAAGTTTTGATGATATAATGTCATCCACAAATTGTGACAACATGAGCAAATAATAAAAGGTATGCGGTCACAAATTGTGACCGCATATTTTGTTTTAAAATATCCGGCTAATT
>JBDUDE010000379.1:0-3996 GCA_040003105.1 Mucilaginibacter sp.
GAGTCGGCAGTTATATTGCGCGTGTACAAACTGCCGGCAACATCAATATCCCATACAAAATGTTTTAAAAAGCTCCATTTTGAGGTAATTCCCAGCACAAGGTTTTGAGCAGGCTGCAATTCGGTTGTTATGGGGGTAACTTTTAACGAGTTGGGGTCGTCCTTTGCGTTCAGCACCGTGACGTCAAGGTGATTACGTTCGGTGCCGTAACCCATCTTTGCGCTAAAACCTGTACGCTTGTAAGCAGGCGTTTGAAACAATAAAGGCTGTGCCAAATCGCTTTCAATTGCCTTGTTAAACCGCCCGTAAACAAAGCCGAGCCTTAACTTTCCGGGGTTAAGCTCAACGCCGGCCCCGAGCAAATTGTACCCGGCCATGGTAAACTCTGACCATTGAATGCTTTGCCAGCCCAAATGTAGGGTTACCCATTTATAGGTCGGGCTTATTCCGTATTGGTTAAACGGCTGCCTGAAACCGCGTTGCTGGTCGCTTACTACAATGCTAAAAGGAAAGGTTACTCCATAGACAGAAATATTGGGCGCGCCGCTAAACAGGTACGAAAAGCTTCTTTGGCGGTTATCGATACCACTGGCCGAATAAGTACCCAGGCCCATACCAACCGTGCCGTTTATAACAAATGGCTTCTGGTCGCCAAGCTGCGAAACGTCCTGCGCTTTAACCGCAAAGTTTAATAGCATTAACTGTATAAAAAACAGGGTACTATACGCTAATTGTTTCATTTGTTTGGGCAAGGTGAACGGTAAGGCAAGTGTTAAAAAATGTGTACCGGCGTGTTACCGGCACACAAAGGTTTATTTTATGGCTTTAAAACTTTTATCGCTTATGTGTAACTGCTGCATGGTGTGCGATAAAGGCTGCCGGCGGGTGGTACCCAGGCCGCCGGTTTGCGAACTTGGCACAACCACCACCCTAACTTTATCGATATCCAGCTTTGTTGAAGGTGCAGTGCTGGTGTTTGATACGTTGCAATCTATTTCTATCGATACCTTCCCATCAACATTGGTTATTGTTTTAAAGGTATAGTACTGCAGGTTGTTAGCTGCCAGTGCATTGGTATACGATAGCTGTATCCAGTTGCTGTTAGCACCGGTAGGTGTAATATGCAGGTAAACTAAAACAATACCGCTATCAACGCTGGCGGCAACCGAATCAGGTAGTTTAAATGAGGTTGTAGCAAGAGGGGCGCCTGGCTTTTGATAGTTTAAAACAAACGATGTTGGCGGCCCTGTTGTGGCTGAACCAGGTGCTACGCCCCAGTTTAATACCGAACCTGCCAAACTTTCAAACGCTGTTACCTTTGCACCACCGGATGATGCTGCCTTTAATGACACGCCCGCACCCCATGCGCCCGAAGTTTTAGGGCCGTACAGCAGGTAGGTATTTACGTCGAGATAAAAATCACCATTGTTGCCGAGGGTGTTTGCCGGTGCACCGGTACCGTTCAGTATAGTATTACCATTTGTGCCCGCTGCCCCTGTATTGCCGGTTGCGCCCACTAACGATGTTGCGCTCCCCCAGCCGGTGCGGCCTTTAGGCCCATAAAGCGCTTTATTGGTTTTATCAAAATAATAATCGCCTATGGTGCCTACCGATGGATTAGGTACGCCATTGCCACTATAAATAATGCGGCCATCAGCACCCGCCGGGCCAACGGGGCCCTGTGCGCCTTGTGCACCCATTAGCAATACACTGGTTGACCATGCATTGCCCGATTTTGGGCCATATAACCTGTAGGTAGTTACGTCAAGGTAATAATCGCCGTTTTTTCCCACCGTATTTGATGGTGCGCCATTACCGCTTAAAACTGTATTGCCGTTTGTGCCATTGGCGCCGGTTGCACCGGTAGCACCCATCAGTACCGTAGGGGTACCCCAGCCGGTATTTGTTTTAGGCCCGTACAACGCACCTGCCGTTTTATCAAAATAGTAATCGCCGTTGTTGCCGAGCGCTGCGCCAGGTGCGCCATTGCCACTATAAATAATACTCCCGTCGGTACCTGCGGGGCCAACCGGGCCCTGTGGCCCCTGTGCACCTTTTAATAAAACACGGGTACTCCACGCATTCCCTGCCTTAGGGCCATAAAACAGGTATGTGCTTATATCTAAATAAAAATCGCCGTTTACGCCAAGCGTGTTTGACGGTGCACCATTGCCGCTTAAAACTGTGTTGCCGTTGGTTCCGTTTGTACCGTTGCCGCCGTTTGACCCTGCAGGGCCTTTTAACGAAGTAGCAGTACCCCAGCCGGCAATTGTTTTTGGGCCGTATAGTCCGCCTGATGCCTTATCAAAATAGTAATCGCCATTTTGGCCCAACCTTACTGCCGGCGCACCTGTACCGCTGTATATAACGCTGCCATCTGCACCCGGAGGGCCTACCGGGCCTTGTACGCCCTGTGCGCCCATCAATAATAAACCAGCCCCCCACGAGGTGCTTTTGGGGCCGTATAATAAAAGGTTTGTTTTATCAAGATAATAATCGCCAACAGCACCAAGTGTTTGCGATGGCGCACCCGCGCCGCTGTATATTTTGCTGCCGGGTGTACCTGCAGCACCGGTAGCACCCGTCGCTCCGGTAGCCCCTGTTGCACCGGTAGCCCCTGCCAGTGGCAACGCATCCCCCCATCCCGCAGCCGTTTTGGGGCCATATAATTTCCCGGATGATTTATCTACATAGTAATCGCCTGCTTTACCAATCGTGTTTGATGGCACGCCGTTGCCGCCATAAATTATAGAACCGTCTGTCCCGGCCGGCCCTACAGGTCCAGGTATACCCTGGTCGCCTTTAGCGCCGGCAGCACCGGCAGGTCCCGCCGCGCCTTCAGGCCCCTCAAGGCCTTCTTTACCGCATGATGCTATTACAATAAATATTAATGAAAAATAGATAAGTAAATGTTTGGTTTTCATAAGATCGCAGTTTTATAACTATGACACAGGTGGTTCATGGTAGTAAAACTGCAATTTAACTTGCGCCTGCACAACGCATAAGTATGTGAAAATTCAAAGAATAATAATAAATAATATTATAATATTATTTATTATAGGAATAACGACATTAAATCAATTTATCATTAAGTGCCTTAACAATGGCTTCGGAGCGGGAATGCACCTCAAGTTTTTCGTACACACAGCGGATATACGAGCGTACGGTATCAACAGAAATAAAATGTTTGGCGGCTATCATTTTATAGGTTAACCCTTTTACCAAACCGGCAAGCACCTCGGTTTCGCGGGTATTCAAATAAACCTTTTCTTTTTTATTTGGCTGCTGGTTTTGCACATTTTGAAATATGATGCGTGCAATGGATGGCGTTAGCGGCGAGCCGCCTCTATACAGTATTCTTATGTTCTCTAATATATTTTCGGGGATCGCGCTCTTTATCAAATAGCCTGTTGCCCCCGCATAAATCGCCTCCATTATTTTATCTTCCTGCTCAATAACGGTGAGCATTAAAATATTTATAAAAGGGTATTTCTCCTTTATCCGGCGGGTGTACGATATGCCATTTTCACCCGGCAAATCGATATCCATCAGTATAACATCGGGCACCTCGTTGTCGTTAAAAACAATTTCAGATTTGCAGTGGTCATCATCACCTACGCATATAAAATCGTCGCTTAATGCTATCAGGCTTTTGAGTGCCTGGCGCAGGTTCGTATTATCCTCAACTATCAGTACCTTAATTGGCATATCCATCTAATGTAACTCAAATAATCATCAGTCGCCCTCACATACTTATGCGATTTTGCAAATAATATCTATATCGGTACCCTTTCCTGGTGATGTATTAACAGCCAGTTTACCCTTAATTTCGGCAGCCCTTTTTTGCATGTTTACCAAGCCGTTACCGGGCTGCCTGTCATCGAGTTTAAAACCGCAGCCATTATCGGTTATTTGCATTTGCAGTAGTTTTTTATTGCTGAATTTAAAACGCACCTGTATGTTATCTGCCCCGCTATACTTCACCGCATTGTTAAA
>JBDUDE010000928.1:0-3991 GCA_040003105.1 Mucilaginibacter sp.
ACCAGCACCTGCGGTTTTGCCGCACTAAAGGTTGGCGTTGCCGGCTTTAACGATTCTTTTACGCCATAGGCAGTAAGCCCGTAAACATAAGGTAAACTCCAGGCCGTAATATCATACGTATTTGAGTCGGCCACAAAAGTTTTAGGCTCAAGCAGCACGTTTAACAATACCGATTTCGACTGATAAGCGTTTATCACCAAATCGTTGGGGCCAACATCATATTGCTCGTTTTTGCCGTTCGAATAGTTATAGCCGTTCACACTGTTTTTTAAACCGAAGCCATATTGAATGCCATTCCTGTCGAGCATGGCGGCAAGGGCATTTACCTTGTCAACGTTATCGTTTTTTACGATGTAGGTCTTGTAATCTCCCGGTGGATTGGCGCGGCTGTTATCATAAAACTTCTTAAACTCGGTCAGCAGCTTTTGGGCATATGCCGATGTAACCTCAACCGTGCTCAAGCTGGTTGAATGATGGTGCGCCACACGGTCCACCAATGTCAGCGTGTCGCCGGTGCGGGTAAGCACTGCCAGCCCGGCGCTTATGCCGCCCTGCTCGTAAGTCATCCCTATCGAGCCGTTATAAATCGGGTAGGTATCGCCGTATGACGGGTACAGCAAATCAAACTCCTGCTTGGTAAAATACAGCCAGCCGTTCTGGTCGAAATATTTGGCATTGTTTTTACCGATGGTGGTTTGCATTTCGCGCTGCCATGGGGTAATCACTTTATGGAAAGGTTCTGCGGCCGGGGCAAAGTAATAAGGGGCATTGTAACCCTGTTCGTGGTAATCAACATGCACTTCGGGCAGCCATTGGTTAAACAGCGCCACGCGGGCCTGTGTTTCTTTTTGGGTCTGCCACGCCCAGTCGCGGTTAAGGTCAAAGTAATAATGGTTTATCCTGCCGCCCGGCCATGGTTCGGCGTGCTCGCGGGCAAAAGGGTTGGCGTCCGGTTTTTGCCCGGCTACAGAGTTGTAAAAGTTCACATAGCGGTCGCGGCCGTCGGGGTTTAAGCATGGGTCAATAACCACTACTGTATTTTTTAGCCAGGCTTGGGTGCGGGTGTTTGAAGCATCAACCATGTCATACAAAGTCCACATCGCCGCTTCTGACGATGCCGGCTCATTACCGTGCACATTATAACTTAGCCAGCATATTACCGGTGCATTAGGCGAGGGGTTAGTGGCAGTAGCAGCAGCAGTCTTTTTTTCTGCGCTACCTGTAGTGCTGCTGCCACCTGCTACTGTTTCCAGTCCCGCTAAGTGTAAATTATTTTGACGGATTTCCTCCAATTTGCCAATGTTTTCGTCGGAAGCTATAAACATGGCCAATAATGGCCTGCCCTCGTTGGTCGAGCCATATTGCACCAGCTTAACGTTTTTCGATGCCTGGGCAACATATTTAAAATACTCAGCAATTTTATAATGCGGGGTAAAGTGCTCGCCTAATTTGTAACCTAAAAATTTCTCGGGCGATTGGATTGTTTGGCCAAAAACGGCACATAAAAAGCCCGATAGCAGGAGTGACAGGAGTAGTCTTTTTATCATGGATGTCAGTTAAGTAAAGGCTAATATAAAATTATTTTGCCTGAAACTTATATTTTGGCATGTAAAGAAGCTGATAGAATTTTATTTTCCTAAAAATATTAGCAATCTAAAATGGATTTTTATTAAATTCGGACCGACACAAACTGAACCGCTAATGACACCCATACAGGCCCTGCAAAAATATTTTGGATACAGTGCATTCAGACATAGCCAGGAAGAGATTATCCAGCACATCATGGATAAAAAAGATGTGCTTACGCTGATGCCTACCGGCGGCGGTAAATCGTTATGTTACCAGCTGCCCGCCGTGTTGCTTGATGGATTGACTATTGTTATATCGCCGCTTATTGCGCTGATGAAGGACCAGGTGGATGCACTAAATGTCAACGGCATTCCCGCAGCGTTCATCAATTCCAGTCAATCAACCCAGGAGCATATCGACATTAGCACCCGGCTAAAAAACAACCAAATAAAACTGCTGTACCTGGCGCCCGAGCGTTTATTCGGCAAAGACAGCAAGCTGATAGATTTTTTAAAAACGCTGCCCGTTTCCTTAATAGCTATCGACGAAGCGCATTGCATATCACACTGGGGGCACGATTTTCGCCCCGAGTACCTGATGCTTTCCGGCTTTAAGCTCGAGTTTCCGAACGTGCCGGTTATCGCTCTTACTGCCACTGCCGATAAGCTCACCAAAAAAGATATCCTCGAAAAGTTAAACCTGCGCAACCCGGCGGTATTTGTATCATCCTTTAACCGCGAAAATATAACCTACACGGTATCCCCTAAAAAAAGCAGCTTTAACCAGCTGCTTGATTTTCTGGAGGAACGCAAAGAAGATTCGGGTATCATTTATTGTTTATCGCGCAAATCAACCGAGAGCCTGGCTGCCGATTTAAAGGCCGAAGGCTTTTTAGCCGAACCCTATCATGCCGGCCTCGACAATGCTGTTAAGGCCCGTACCCAGGAAGCTTTTTTGCGCGATGAAGTTCGCATTATTGTAGCAACTATAGCTTTCGGCATGGGCATCAATAAATCAAACGTGCGTTACGTAGTACATGTTGATCTGCCAAAAAACATCGAGGGCTATTACCAGGAAACCGGCCGCGCCGGTCGCGATGGGCTACCGTCCAACGCCTTGCTGCTTTTTTCGCCCGGCGATGCCATAAAACTGAAGCAGTTTGCTATGGTAGAGGATAACCCGGAGCAAAGCCGCATCATGCTTAAAAAGCTGGACGATATGGTTAAGTATTGCCAGTTGCACGCCTGCCGTCGCCAGTACCTGCTGAAATATTTTGATGAGGAGTTTCCGTCCAACTGCGGCTCATGCGATTTTTGCCTCACGGATTTTAAACGGTTTGATGCAACGCTTATCGCTCAAAAAGCCCTGTCGGCAGTGTCGCGGCTTAAAGAGCGCTTTGGCAGCACTTATGTGATTGACTTTTTGCGCGGCTCGAAAAGTGAAAAGATTTGGGAAGAGCACAAACAACTCAAAACCTACGGCATAGGCGCCGACATCAGCAAACCTGAATGGCAGCGCTACCTGCGTGAGCTCTCGGCGATGGGCTATTTGCAGGTCACCGAAGATATGTACCCCATATTAAAGCTTACCGAAAAAAGTGAGGCTGTGCTAAAAGGACTTGAAAAGGTTGAACTGGTGGAAACCCAGGTTACCGAAGAGCGCCAGCCTGTTGCGGTCTTACCGTTTGAAGCCTCGTTGCTGACGGAGTTGCGAAACCTGCGTGCCGACATTGCCCGGCACGAAAATGTTCCGCCTTATATTATCCTGTCCGACTTGGGCCTGCAGGAAATGGCTACTTATTTCCCACAGACGCTGGACGAGCTAAGGCTGATATCCGGCTTTGGCGATGTGAAGCTGGCCCGGTATGGCCGCGACTTTTTGCTGCCCGTTAAAGCCTATAGCGAAAAAAACGGGTTGTCATCAAAAATAACACAAAAGGTGCCGAAGCGCGAGCGCAAAACAACCGCAGAAAGAGCCGCCAGCCGTCCGTCTGACACGGCACAGGAAAGTTTTACATTATTTCGCGCGGGAAAAACGTCTTCGGAAATTGCTGCATCCCGCGGACTTGCCGTCGGTACCATCGAAGGCCACCTGAGCTTTTATGTGTATAAAGGAGATTTAGATGTTGCTGAAATTGTACGGCCCGAAAAAATGCCAACAATTAAAGACTCTGTTTTAAGCTACGGCGCTGAAAGGCTTTCCCCGATAAAAGAGGTTTTAGGGGAAGATTACAGCTACGGCGAAATAAAAGCGGTAGTAGCATGGATGCGGAAGAACGGAGAGATATAGTTTTAAAAAAGCAGCGGCCGGTGCGATTCTCTTGAGAATTACCGTGTGGACGCATCTTTTCAGAACCCATCGGGCAACGTCATTAAGTTAAGAGAGATCAAAAAGTTTTTCTGCCCACAAATCGCTTTCCCGC
>JBDUDE010000619.1:0-3990 GCA_040003105.1 Mucilaginibacter sp.
TACCACGCCGCTAGTTTTGGCTGTAGCAATGATCTCCAGGGCAGAGTTGGCCCTAACTATGTCGATATAAGCATTGCTCCAAAATACATACAGCGCATTGAAGGTAGGACTGATCGTATAATTGTTCCATGCAATATCGCCACCGTCATTAAACCAGTCATGCGATGTGAAATTGGCATAGTACCAAATAGATTTCTTTAACAGGTCACTATTTTGGTAACCGTCATAAATACTGTTTACCAGCGCGACTACATCCTGTGATTTTTGAAATGTAGCACCCGCGGTTGACTGAAATGTATTGGTTTGTTCTAAAAAATTCTTCTTACATCCGAGCGGTATCATCAATGCCGCGCACAAGGCTATAAGGGTTATGTGTTTCTTTTTCATTTTCATATCTTTTAAAATATAATATCTTATATTATTTACCTCGTTAGAATGTTACGTTTAAGCCAACGGTATAAAATCTTGAACTTGGATAAGTCCCGTTGTCTACACCATTTTGAGTAGCATTACCCCCCTGTACACCAATTTCCGGGTCAAGACCTGTGTATTTTGTAATAGTGAACAGGTTTTGTGAAGACACGTACACCCTTATTTTACTTAGCGTAAGCTTTTTGGCCATGTCGGTGGGCAAAGAATAACCAACGGTAAGTGTTTTCAATTTCAGGAAGCTGCCATTTTCAATCCATACGCTCGACGGCACTAAGTCGCCGTAATCAGTATCATTGTAATGCACAACTGTATAACGGTTTGAAGGGTTATTAGGCGTCCACGCATTTTTATAATATTGTTGGCTAACATTTTCTATACTTACCGATCCTCTTTTCGCAAAGCTTTCAAGGTTACTTTCGGCATAATTCAATATTTTGTTTCCATAAACGCCGTAGAAAAAGGCGTTAAAATCAAACGCCTTGTATGTTGCGCCCAAAGTAAAACCGCCAAAAAATTTAGGCTGCGGACTGCCCAGGCTTACCTGGTCGTCGGCAGTTATATGACCATCATGGTTGGTATCCTCGTAAATACGATCGCCCGGCCCTGTTTTAGCTTTATAATAATTGTCAAAGCCTTTGGCTTTTGCTGCAGCATTCAGGTCAGAAACATGGATACCCGAGTGATTAGCATCCTGGAAGATCCCTATTGATTTATATCCATAAAACTCTCCTACCGGGTGTCCTATATAGGTCCTGGTAAATGAATCCCAGTCGCCCGATGTTGTAGAGGTTAAAGCAAGACCGCCAAAATTTTGGATAAAGTTCGTTCCTGAAGTCAGACTGGTAAGCCTGTTATTAATAAACGACAGCGTTAAACCTAAATCATAATGAAAATCAGAACTGGTACTATGACCGTAATTTACTGCAAATTCCCAGCCTTTATTATCCATGCTACCAATATTTAAATTCCTGGTAGGATATCCTCCCTGGATGGAAGATGCGATATTCAACAGAAAATCCTTTGATTTACGGTTGAAATAATCAACCGTGAAGCTCAAGTCGCCGTGTAAAAACGAGATGTCGGCACCTATATCAGTCTCTTCATCCGTTTCCCAGCGTAAATTGTCATTTTCAGGCTGGGATGCTGCGATACCGCCCTGGTAAAGCCCGTTATCACCACCTGATTTACCAAACGGATACCCAAGGTTGCCTGAGGTAGCAGCTGCCGAACCTGCGGTATACAGCGACTGGTAAGTAAAGTCGCCAATACCGTGCTGGTTACCTACACGACCCCAACTTCCCCTCAATTTAAGGTTAGTAAGCCAATCAACATTTTTCAGAAAAGATTCTTCTTTTGCTTTCCACGATACAGCCCCGGACGGGAAATTACCATACTGATGCCCTGGCGCAAATTGAGATGAGCCGTCCCTTCTTATCGTCCCTGTAATAAAGTATTTACCTTCATAATTATAACTCAACCTTGCAAATTGTGATTCAAATGAACGGATAACCTGCCCGTTACCATACCTGTCAAGCAGCAGGTTTGTTCCCTGGTTCAGGTCTCTGATCGTATTATTTGGAGGAATAACACTACCACCCATAGCGTTGTACGTTGTTTCCTGTTCAGAAATACCACCAACGAAATTGATTGTGTGTTTGCCAAATGTTTTATCATACGAGATAGTGTTTTCCCAAAGCCAGTCAAAAGTACTATTGATGTGCTGGCTGTAAAAGGCATTGCCTGTTGCGCCGGCAGCTGCGCCGTACTGGGCAATTAAACGGCCGTCTGAAGGCTGGAAGAACGTGCCGGAATAGCCATTATAGTTAACACCGGCGTTTGTTTTAATTTTAAGGCCGTCATAAACAGTGGCTTCCAACGAAGAGTTTACTAAAAAATAGTTGGTTATATTTTTAAACTCGTTGGTGTTGATGCTGTAAACAGGGTTGCCATTTTTGGCCACATAAGTATAAAGCGGGTTATAAAATCCATAATTACCCTTACCGTCGCTTATCTGGCTGGTTTGGCTGTTGCCACCATCAAGGGTTGGCACTAACTGAGCTAAAGTACCCAAAGAGCCTGTACCTAAAGGATTATTTGAATCCTGGTAAGTGTACTTGGCGCTCGATGAGGATTTGAGCCATTTTGTAGCCTGGTAGTCTATATTAAAACCTGCGGTTAGTCTTTTAAAATACGACCCCAGCACAATACCTTTTTGATCATAATAGCCAATGGAAGCAGAGGACTGTACCTTCTCGTTGCCACCACGTATAGCAATGCCGTAGTTTTGTGTCAACCCGTTTCTGTAAAGTGCATTTTGCCAGTCGGCATTGGTAAGCGATTGCGGATTTGACCAGTTAGCCAGGGTTGTAAATTGCTTGGCGGGATCGTCGGCTGCAACCTGTAAAGCAAGGGTAGCAAATTGCTGCGCATTTAGTAGGTCATACTCTTTCGGCCTGCTCTGAAAAGAACTGTAAGCCGTAACGTCCACTTGCGTGCTGCCATCCTTTTTGCCTCTTTTAGTAGTAATAATAACAACTCCGTTTGCAGCCCTTACACCGTAAATAGCTGTAGCCGATGCATCTTTTAATATGTCTATCGACGCGATATCACCCGGGTTAATATTGTTAATTCCTGTATTTACCGGATAACCATCCACAACATACAGAGGGGCATTACCGTTACTCGCCAAACTACCGGTACCACGTATTAATATACTAACGTTACCGCCGGGGCTGGCATCATTATTAGTAACCTGCACACCTGCTGCGCGACCCTGCAAGGACTGCTCAAGCGAAGTAACCGGTAACTTGGCAATTGTAGCAGCGCTAACCGAGCTGATAGAACCCGTAAGGTCGGTACGCTTTTGTGTGCCATAACCTACAGAAACTACTACAACCTCATTCAGGTTGCTAACAGCAGGTGCAAGCTTAACGTTGTACACGCTGCCGCTGCCCACTGTAACTTCCTTGGTTACATAGCCCACAAAGCTAATTACCAGTGTTGCATTGTCGGGAACGGCCAGTTTAAAGGTACCGTTAACGTCGGTAACTGTACCTGTTGATGTTCCCTTAATTTTGATGCCGGCGCCGGGTATTACGGTGCCATCTGCATCACTTACCGTGCCGGTAACCTGTCGGGTTTGGGCTACTGCGGCAAAACAGGTAAATAAAGTAAACAAGAAAACGAAGAGCGTTTTTTTGCTACTATTCAATTTGTTAAATAGTAAATCTTTGTTCATTTTGAGTCATTTAGGTGAGTTTGATTATAAGTATTGGTTTGATTTATTATAAAGTTTGGGCTAAAGCCCGATTAATTATTCATGTGTTGGTTTAATAAGTCCGCCTGTTAAAAACTGTTTTACGCCAATTGTAAGTGCGTGCACAAATTGCAGTTCGGTTTGTTAGTTGCAGGAACGCTGATTATATAATTGGTTACAGTATAAAATTATGCAGGAAAGTGATAAAAGGGATAACACTAATGATAACGATTATAACACAAATGTTAATCACTTTGCAATCAACTAAAAATCAAATAGTTAACTAAATTTTGGTTAAAAAA
>JBDUDE010000881.1:0-3989 GCA_040003105.1 Mucilaginibacter sp.
GGGTCTGCTGCTGACGGGCGTGTTCCAACTGTTGCTGTTTTTGCTGGGTCTGCTGCTGACGGGCCTGTTCCAATTGCTGTTGCTTTTGCTGGGTCTGCTGCTGACGGGCGTGTTCCAACTGTTGCTGTTTTTGCTGGGTCTGCTGCTGACGGGCCTGTTCCAATTGCTGTTGCTTTTGCTGGGTCTGCTGCTGACGGGCGTGTTCCAACTGTTGCTGTTTTTGCTGGGTCTGCTGCTGACGGGCCTGTTCCAATTGCTGTTGCTTTTGCTGGGTCTGCTGCTGACGGGCGTGTTCCAACTGTTGCTGTTTTTGCTGGGTCTGCTGCTGACGGGCCTGTTCCAATTGCTGTTGCTTTTGCTGGGTCTGCTGCTGACGGGCGTGTTCCAACTGTTGCTGTTTTTGCTGGGTCTGCTGTTGGCGTGCCTGTTCCAACTGTTGTTGTTTCTGCTGGGTCTGTTGACGGGTTTGTTCCAACTGCTGCTGTTTCTGTTGACCTTGCCGCTTAGCGTTCTGATCCAGTTGTTGTTGCTTTTGTTGGCGTGCCTGCTCCAACTGCTGCTGTTTTTGTTGAACTTGCTGTTGAGCTTTGTCCAATCCCTGCTTACGCTGTAGCTGTTGTTGATTTTTCTGCTGCGCTTGCTGACGCTGTTGTGCCTGCTGTTGGTTTTTCTGCTGCTCCTGTTGTTTTTGTTGCTGGCGCTGTTGTTCAATATTTGGCCTGTTGGCAGGCTGCGCAGGGCGATTAGCCACCGGGTTTACGTGTACAACTTTATTATCCGGTTTCGGGTTCCGGGCAACCTGGGCAAGGCGTTCAGCATTTGCGCGGTTGTATACAGCTGCCCCCTTGTCGCGGTGTGCAATTGCCTGGTTGGGGTTTTCCCTCCGGTATGCATTTCCATCAACTACGCGGGTTGGCCGTGCATTTGGTGCTTTGTTAACCGCCGGGCGATAAATATTTACTACATTGTTTTCAACCCTTACAGCGCCTGGCCGCCTGTCGTTATTAATTTTATATATCTGTGGCGCCTGTCGCGTGTACCGCTGTATTTCACGCGGGCGGGGACCTGCAATATACGTACGGTTGTTAGTAATGTAGGTATTATTAATAATGGTAGTATTTCGAATAATAGTCACCGACCTGGTTGGCGGCACATAATAATTAGAAATATTAGGCCTGTTGATATACTCCTGCGGTGCACACACCCAATAGTGATCAGGCACACGATAACTGCGGCCCAATGAAATACTTATAGTTATCCCTGGTTGCAGCGGCGCCCAGCCATAATAACCGCGCCCATGCCTCCAGTTAACCCATGCCGGTGCCCATTCGTGGCCCGGTATCCATTCCCAGCCATAATAGTCATCATAGCGCCAGCGGCCATAGTGAAAGGTCGCCCAGCCCCAGCGGTAATCTGATACCCAGGTATTACCATATTCAGTTAATACCCAGTGGCCGCGTGTGGCATAGGGCCTAAAGCCTTCTTCAACATCTGGTACCCAAACGTTACCGTATTGCGGGTCGCTAATCCATGTGCCATCGGGCTCAAGGTCGTCGTAAAACTCCTGGTCCGATATGTATTCGCCCCCCTGGGCTTTGCTGTCTTTAGGGGCCGCTAAAAATAGCAGCAAGGCTAGTAAGCCTGTTCCCCAAATCTTATTTATTTTTTTCATGATTTTAATAATTTTAGCATGTTATATCACATGCCCCTGGATTGTGTTTTTTTAACGGGGTATAATGGGTCAGACTGGCCTTAACCTAAAAGGTAAAGCTGCATGTATTATTTTTTGTTAAAATAATCAGTAGTGATACCATGGAGTTGGCCCGCTATTTCTACATTTACTTTATAACTATTTTTAATTTAAATAGTTTTGCAAAACAATTAAACAGTACAAAATGGTAAATATCCCAAGGCTTGATTTGAATTTATATATAAACGGAGATAGTGGGCAACGTAAACAATTTTCGGACGATATTGGTAAAGCTTTTAACGAAACCGGCTTTGTAACCATAACCAATCATGGGATGGATAAACAGCTTATCGATAAGCTTTATGATGATGTGAAGGCACTTTTTGCACTGCCCGATGACATTAAAGATAAGTATGAAGTGCCCGGCCTTGCGGGCCAGCGCGGCTATACCGGCAAACAAAAAGAAACAGCAAAGGGCTTTACCGCGCCCGATTTAAAAGAGTTTTGGCAAATAGGCCAAACCGTAACCGATAACGATCCCGTAAAGGATGAATATCCTGCCAACCTTATGGTTGAGGAACTGCCGTCATTTAACGCTACCACTTTAGAGGTTTACAAAAAGCTGGAATGGGCTGGCCAGCATTTGTTAAGGGCGATATCGGTTTATCTCGGCCTGCCCGAAAATTATTTTGATGAAAAGGTACATAATGGTAACTCCATACTGCGCACGCTTCACTATTTCCCGATTACCAATCCGGATGCGCTGCCCGAAGATGCGGTACGTGCCGGTGCGCACGAAGACATAAACCTGATAACCCTGCTTATTGGCGCCAGCGCCGACGGGCTTGAATTGTTAACCCGTGATGATAAATGGTTCCCGGTTAAAGCTTATGGCGAAGATCTGGTAGTTAACGTGGGCGATATGCTGCAGCGTTTAACCAATAACAAGCTAAAATCAACCACGCACAGGGTGGTAAACCCGCCGCGCGAGCTGATGAAGAATTCCCGTTACTCGGTGCCGTTCTTTTTGCACCCAAAGGCCGGAATGGATTTAACCTGCCTGACACAGTGTATTGATGAAAACCATCCTAAACAATACGAGGATATTACCGCCGGCGAATACCTTGATGAGAGATTGAGGGAAATTGGGCTGAAGAAGTAGTGGTTAGTGATTAGAGGTTGGAGATTAGAGAATAGGCGAAATTTTCGCCGGCCTTTAATCTTCAATCGCTAATTTCCTGTCACTTTCCTTAACTAACCGCTAATCACTAACCTCCAATCACTAAAAAATATTAAGTTTGCCCTCATGGAACAAAATTTGTTTGTTTACAACACTTTAACACGCAAAAAAGAAAAATTCGAGCCGCTTAATCCGCCGCATGTGGGTATGTACGTCTGCGGGCCTACTGTTTACAGCGATGCCCACATGGGGAACACCCGTACCTATATTTCTTTCGACCTGATATTCCGTTACCTCACCAACCTGGGTTATAAAGTGCGCTACGTACGCAATATTACAGACGCAGGCCACCTGGAGGGCGATGCGGGTGATGAAGGCGAAGACAAAATATCGAAAAAAGCAAAACTGGCCCAGTTAGAACCGATGGAAATTGTACAAAAGTACACTGTAGGTTTTCATGATGTAATGCAGCTATTTAACACTTTGCCACCCAGCATTGAGCCGACAGCAACCGGCCATATCATCGAGCAAATAGAGATGGTGAAAGAAATATTGGCTAATGGCTATGCTTACGAGGTAGATGGCTCCATATATTTCGACGTTGAAAAATATAACCAAACGCAGGATTACGGCATACTAAACGGACGAAACCTTGAAGACCTGCTGGTTAACACCCGTACGCTTGGCGGCCAGGACGAAAAACACGGCAAGCTTGATTTTGCGCTTTGGATAAAAGCCAAGCCTGAGCACCTGATGAAATGGCCATCGCCATGGGGCGTGGGTTTTCCGGGCTGGCACCTGGAGTGCTCAGCAATGAGCGGGAAATACCTGGGCCACCAGTTTGATATACATGGTGGCGGCCTTGATTTGGCGCCAACTCATCACACCAACGAAATAGCGCAGAATGTTGCCGCTTGCGGCCAAAATCCGGCAAAATACTGGCTGCACACCAATATGCTTACCGTAAACGGTCAAAAGATGTCGAAATCATTGGGTAACAGCTTTTTGCCGCATGAGCTTATTTCGGGCAATAATAACATCCTTAAAAAGGGATATAGCCCTATGACGGTGCGGTTCTTTATGCTGCAGGCACACTATCGCAGTACGCTCGATTTTGGT
>JBDUDE010000463.1:0-3981 GCA_040003105.1 Mucilaginibacter sp.
CATCTGCCTGGCATTCGCTTTTGGCATCAGCTACGCCATTTGGGACCCTGCAACCGGCGTTAATCAGCTGGTTAAATTAACCGGCTTTATGTCGGCTGTGCAGGCGACCTACTGGTTTATAAATCTGCTGATAATGTATTTGATTGATTGAGTTGAGTCGGGAAAGTCAGTAAAGTCCGAAAAGTCAGTAAAGACGGAAAGAAGGGTCGCAGATTGAGCTGAATTTTGGACGACACAGATAATCAACGTTACAACATTTCAACTAATCTCTAATCAACCAGTCTCTAATCTCTAATCCCATAAACTACTACGAATTACTTTTTACCACCATAACCACCGAAGATTACCAGCAGGATTTGCTGATAAATGCCTTGGGTGAGATTGGATTTGATACTTTTGAAGAGCTTGACTTTGGGTTTAAGGCCTATATTCCCTCCGATGTTTTTAACCAGGAAGTGCTTGACCAAACGTTGGCAGCGTACCAGGACATGTTTACTTTTAGCTATGATATTACGCTGATACCGCAAAAAAACTGGAACGAAGTATGGGAGAGTAATTTTGAGCCGATTGAAATTGGCAGCCGGATCTTCGTGCGGGCAACTTTCCATCAGCCTAAACCTGAATTTAAATACGAGATAGTTATCGACCCTAAAATGGCGTTTGGTACAGGGCATCATCAAACCACATCGATGATGCTGCAGCTAATGCTTGAAAATGAATTTTCAGGGAAAAATGTGCTTGATATGGGTTGTGGCACAGGAATTTTAGCCATAATGGCTGCTAAACTGGGTGCTGCGGAAATTACTGCCATTGATTACGACCCGGTTTGTTACGAAAGCACTATTGAAAATGCGCAATTGAATCATACAGAGAATATTATTGCCCTTTGCGGGTCAAAAGAAGCAATACCGGCCGCAAAATTCGACATCATTCTTGCCAATATTAACCGCAATATTTTGCTCGACCAGATGGAGCGTTACAGTGAGGTATTGACACTAAATGGCGAAATTTATTTCAGCGGGTTTTACGAAACGCCTGATTTGGAAATAATTACAGATGAGGCCCGTAAATACGGCTTGAAATATATCAGCCATAAAAAAGATAAGGATTGGGTTGCCGCTAAATTTGTTAAATAGACGGGCTTTCGCTGGTTAAGTAGCATTAGATTAACCCTATTTAAATACTCAATATTTTTTTTTATATTTAGGGTAATAAACTTAAACGATATTAACCTTATTAGGTGATATGTTTAACCGTTTTAGCTTGCAAAACCGTGATTTGGTGAAATGAAAACTTATCTTGTCCCTATTGATTTTTCGTTAGCTGCCGAACATGCGGCTGAATTTGCTGCCGCATTAAGCCATCAAACCGAGGTTGAGCACATTATTTTGTTAAATGCCTATTACGTTTCGATGTACGAAACTATACTGCCCAACCCTGATATGGTGCTGGTAAGGGAAGAGGAGATTGAACAAAACGCCGCCGAAAGACTGGATAACCTGGAGAAATACAAAGAGCAACTTCAAAAAAAGGTTAGGCCTGGCGTCGAAATAAGCACACATTTAAATCGCACACACCTGTTGCGGGCGGTTGTTGAAAATGCTATCAGTAAAAATGCGGACCTGGTTATATTGGGCAGCAAAGGTAACAGCAGCAACAGCGATGCAAAAATAGGCAGCCACGTTGTTAAAATTGCAAAAGCGTGCCCTGTGCCGGTAATTGTTGTACCGCCGGTTTATGGTATTGAAGATATTAACCGCGTGGTGGTAGCCTGCGACTTTAATAAAGTAACAGAGGCGGCGGCGCTGGCATCGTTAGTTAAGATGTTAAACCGGAGAAAATTCAATCCGCTGGTGGTAAATATTGATAATAAAGCAGGGACAAGTGAAGGCGAGGCTGAAAGAATTGCTGAAGGTACAGCACTTTACGATACTTTAAAGCCATATCACCCTAAGTATTATTTTATAAACCATCCCGATATTATTAACGGGATATTGCATTTTGCCAGGCAGCATGATGCCCAGATTGTGATTGCGCTGCCACATAAATATAGCTTTTTGCAATCCTTGCTCCATACAAGTATTTCGCAACAACTGCTTGAAAGCTCTGCGGTGCCGGTATTATTGTTGAAGTAAATGATATAGTTTTAACTAAATTTAAAGGATAACGAACAAATATTAGCTATAAATAATAATTATTAATATATTAGTTTTTTTAAAGTAATACCCCAACTTCTGCCGTGAATAAAAATATTATACAAAATAGTTGATAATTAGATAGATATTAGATATTATTGTAACTTTATTAACTATCGCGAAATCTTTTAACCTTTAATATTAAATGAAGACACTCGGAAAAAAAATCAGGTTATTACGTCACCAAAAAGGATGGAGCCAGGAGGATGTTGCTAAAAGATTGGATATTTCTATTCCAGCCTTTTCGAAAATTGAAACAGGTATTACCGATATCAATTTGTCGCGGCTTGAGCAGATAGCAGCTTTGTTTGAAATGTCGGTAGTGCAATTGCTCACTTTTACTGATGCCGAACAGGATCAGAAAGTAATCAATGAGTTGGAAACCATTAACAAAAAACTAATGGACCGCGAAACAGAAGTTATCGATCTGCAAAAAAAGGTCATAGAGTTATTTGAAGAGTTAAGGCATAATAAAATAACTGCTTAAATTTAACAGCACTAATTTTCACGAATTAGTGCGGATTTCACGAATTGAGTAAATACGAATTCTCTCTAATTTATTCGAATTTTAAATAGCAATAACAGCTGCCGTATTTCGCGATTTTTTACTTGTAGCAGTCCAGCGTAAATAATCTGATAAATTTCTATCGAATTACCGAAGCTAAATTCGTGTAATTCGATAAAATTCGTGATAATTAGTGTTAGTTAAAGATATTTCGCATCGTTAAGTGCTTCTTTCCAAATACCGCCCCCATTGCATTGTGCATTGCTATCATTTTTTCGTTAAAGTCGCCAACCCACGATAGTTCGAGTTCGGTATACTGATTTAATGGCAAAACATACTCGCCCAGCGTAATAAACAGCGCTGACTCGATGCCATGATTCTGAAATTTTTGCTTGGTGCCCATCACAATTGCCCGCATACGGTTAACACCTCTCCATTTTTTGTATACAAACTTTAGTTTCCCAATTAAGTCCAGTTTGCCCTTCAGCGGTTTTATCATGGGGTTGGCATCTGGCAAAACTATCAAAAACGACACAGGCTCATTATTCACATAGGCAAACCAAATCAGGTTTTCGTCCATCAATGGTTTCATTTTTTTAAAGCTTTCGGCAATGGTGGCTTGGGTAATGGGTACAAAATTTTCAAAATCCTTCCATGCGTCGTTATAAATCTCCTCAAAATCGGCAGCAAATTTCGCTATCTGGCCGGCTGTTAAATGTTTAAATTCATAACCGGGCTTTTGGGTAACCCATTTGGCAATTTTGTAAAATCGCTCAGGGAAAGGCTTAACTATATCTAAATGATTGGTTATCTGCGCATATAACGTTTTAAAGCCGTAATTTTCGAAAAAAGTCTGGTAATACGGCGGATTATAATTCATTCCATATGAGGGGGAGATGAATCCTTCAACAAGTAGGCCCCAGAAGTTGTCGTTTTCGCCAAAGTTTATCGGGCCATCCATCGCTTGCATGCCGTTTTCAGTTAACCAGCCTTTAGCGGTATCAAAAAGTAAAAATGCAGCATCCTGATTGTCTATGCATTCAAAAAAGCCCGTACCGCCCGTAGGCTGCTCATAGTTATACGCTTTTTTATTGTTGATAAACGCAGCTATGCGGCCGATAAGTTTGCCGTTATCATTTCTCAATATCCAACGGGTGCACTTGCCGTCTTTATGAAAGTTATTTTTTGTCGGGTCAAAAACTGCTTCAATGTCGTTATCGAGCGGGCAAACCCACACATCGTCGTTTTTGTAAATTATCCTTGCCGTATCTAAAAATGCCT
>JBDUDE010000794.1:0-13495 GCA_040003105.1 Mucilaginibacter sp.
AAAAACTGCATAAAATTCATCACTATTAAGCGGAACTTAATATTCATAAAGCGCTGGTTTAAAACAATAAATGTGCAAATGATAATTCAAAGCCGGAAAATAGTGAAATAATTGCAAAATCACGAAGCTTCAGGCGTAGAGTTTGTTAAAAGGAGTGAAATTTTACGTACAACTATGAGACAGTATTAAGATGCTTTCCTGCGGTTTAGTTCATCGCGTATTTTGGCAGCTTTCTCGTAAGATTCCTCAGCCAAAGCTTCCTGCAGCTTGGTACGCAGTTCATCTGTGCTTAATGCGGCAAAACCACCGGCGGTAGTTGATGTCGCAGTAGAAGTTTTTTCTTCTTTTGTTTCGTTTATGTTCTCGAGGTAAACAAAATCGTTGCCCTCAATTACTATACCGGCAGTTGAAAGGATAAACTCAAAAGTATAAATAGGGCAATCAAACCTCACAGCTACAGCTATGGCATCACTGGTGCGTGCATCAATCTCTACCGTTTTTTTGCCATCGGTACAAATCAGTTTAGAGTAAAATATACCATCAACCAGGTTGTAAATTACAATTTCCTGTATCTTGATGTTATAGGCCTCGCCGAGGCTTTTGAATAAATCGTGGGTGAGGGGACGGCTGGGCGTCATTTTCTCAATCTCGATAGCAATGGCCTGCGCCTCGAAACTGCCGATAATAATAGGCAGGCGCCTGCGGCCGCTTACTTCGCCTAAAACCAAAGCATACGCACCAGACTGCGTTTGGCTATACGATAAGCCAACAATGTCCAGTTTTATTTTTTTCATATCATTACCCATCACAACACACCTTTATGCCGAAGCTTTGTATTCTTTTACTGCTGCAATCAATTTTGGTATCACTTCAAATGCATCGCCAACAATGCCATAATCTGCCACTTTAAAAAATGGCGCCTCTGGGTCTTTGTTTATCACAACAATTACTTTTGATGAGCTAACCCCAGCTAAATGCTGTATTGCACCTGAAATTCCAATTGCAATATACAAATTTGGACTGACAGCAATACCTGTTTGTCCAACGTGCTCGCTGTGCGGCCGCCATCCGGCGTCTGACACTGGTTTTGAACATGCTAAAGCGGCACCCAGCAAACCTGCCAATTCTTCAACCATACCCCAGTTTTCGGGGCCTTTTAGTCCACGGCCTGCCGAAACAACTATATCAGCATCGGGTAGGGAAACCTTGTCAGTTGAACGCACAATTTCTTTAATCATGGCTTTAAAGTCCGACGCGTTGCCTTCTGCTGTGTAATCCTCAACCGTTGCAGCGCCAGCTTTTTCAACCACTTTATAGGAGTTTGGTGTTAAGGAAATAACTTTATTGGCGGATGTTAATTCAACCACGGCAAAAGCCTTACCCGAAAAAGCAGTTTTCTTAACAGTAAATTTTCCACCGGTTTGTTCCGGCAACGCTACTGCACCATCGGCAACACCTGCCTGTAATTTAACACCGATGCGCGGTGCCAGCCCTCGACCGGAAAATGAGTTTGATAAAACAACTATATCAGCGCCTTCCTTTTTAGCAGCATCAGCAATTACCGACGCATAGGCCTGGTTGATAAAATTCTTCAGTTTCGCGTTCGATACATTTAAAATTTTATCGGCGCCGTATTTGCCCAAAGCTGTTAAATCGTCTTTGCCTACGTCGCCGATGGAGATGGCAACTAAATTGGTACTATTTTGGTCGGCTATGGCTTTTGCGTATGAAACAGCCTCAAAAGTTGATTTTTTAAATTTCCCTTCGGCGTTTTCGGTATATACTAAAACTGGCATAATAATTCTTTAGATAAATAATTTGGTCGTGGGTTTTAAATAACGCGGGCTTCATCGTGCAACAAATCAACCAGTTTGGCGGTATCGTCGGCAGCAACCAGTTTAACCTGGCCGCGCGGGGCAGGCGTTTCAAAGCTGATAATTTCAGATAGTATTTTAACCTCAACCGGTTCAATAACTGTTAGCGGCTTGGTACGCGCCGACATAATGCCACGCATGTTTGGTATTTTTGGCTCGGCCACGCCTTCGGCAGTGCCTGCAACAATAGCCAAGGGGATGGTCAGCACTTCTTTACCACCTTCAATTTCGCGTTCAACGGTCACATTGCTTCCGTCGATGTCCAGTTTTTTGATGATGGATACAGATGGTAAGTCTAAAAGCTCACCCAGCATGCTTGCTACTTTCGAACCGTTGTAGTCGATAGATTCGCGGCCGGTTAATATTAAATCAAATGGATTTGCCTTTACATAGGCTGCAACCTGCGAGGCCACATACCAGGCGTCATGTGCTTTGGCATTTACGCGTACTGCATCTGTTGCGCCGATAGCAAGCGCTTTGCGGATGGTAGGTTCGGTACTTGCTTCACCAACATTTATTACGGTTACTGTTCCGTTACCGCCATCAGTAAGCTCAATTGCCCGGGCAAGGGCAATTTCATCGTATGGATTTAGTATAAACTGCACGCCATTGTTATTAAATTGCGTGTTATTATCAGTAAAAGTTATTTTTGTAGTGGTATCAGGCACATTACTTATGCAAACCAGAATTTTCATCGTACTGTTGTTTATAGATTGATTACCTAAAGATAAATGACGGAAAATTGTTTTTCAGTTACAAATAGGTTGTGCAAATTTAGTTAAAAAAGAGAGAGTTTAAAATGCAGATAAGCAGATTAGAAAAGCTATTGGAATTTATTAAAAATGAGCCGGGCGACCCGTTCTTAAAATACGCGCTGGCAACCGAGTATCTGCGTATCAATCAAACAGATAAGGCGCTGGGGTATTTTGAAGATTTAGTAACCAACCACCAGGATTATGTAGGCACCTATTACCATTTAGGCAAGCTATACGAAGCCCTTGGCCGCAAACAGGACGCCATAAACACCTACGAAACCGGCATGACCGTAGCCCGCGACAAGCGCGACAACCACGCATTTTCGGAATTGAAGGGCGTTTATGATGAGTTGGTGGACGAATATTAGTTCATTCGTTCACTGGTTCATTAGTTCATTGGTGCCAGGCGGACGAAATAAACGTTGAAATATATACATATAACATTTCTGCTCCATGCAACCCAATGAACAAGTGAACTAATGAACTAATGAACAAAAAGCACCTGATTTTCTTACGTGATGTAGTATTTTACACCTTTACTGCTTTCGGAGGGCCGCAGGCACATATTGCCGTTTTGTTGCGCGAGTTTGTTGAAAAGCGAAGGTATGTTACCGAAGAGGAACTGATGGAGTTGAACGCACTGGCACAACTGCTACCCGGTCCTTCATCAACCCAAACGCTGGTTGGTATTGCATGGAAAGTAGGAGGGCTGCGCCTGGCTATTATTACTTTTTTTATTTGGGTGCTGCCATCGGCTACAATTATGTGCCTGGCTGCTATTAGTTATAAAATATTCGCTGATAAGTCAAAATTTACCGAGATACTGCGTTTTGTACAGCCAATTGCGGTTGGGATTGTTGCCTACGCCACTTATACTTTTGCCAACAGGTTTCTAAAAACAAGGGTAAGCACAATGCTGGCTATAGGTTCGCTAATAGCAACGCTTATTTTACAAAATGCCTATGCATTCCCGCTGTTGGTTTTATTAGGCGGAATTATATCATCGGCGCTCGAAACGCAGCCCCAGGAAAACGAGCTGCGGGTAAAACTATTTTCGAACGTAAACCCCAATAAGGTAACTTATTTTATAGGTATCCTATTATTTTTTGCTGCACTTGGCGCGTTAATCAATCAGACGTCGGTATTCAGTTTACCAATACGCTTATTTGAAAACTTTTATCGTAACGGTATCCTGATTTTTGGCGGCGGGCAGGTATTAGTGCCCTTGATGTTCACCGAGTTTGTCGGCGTAAAGCATTACCTTACTAACTCCGAATTCCTTTCAGGCTATGCGCTGCAACAAGCTTTACCGGGCCCGACCTTCTCATTCACCTCTTTTTTGGGCGCTATTACCATGGGCAATAAAGGGGCTGGCCTTATCGGGCAGGTATTTGGCAGCCTGGTTGCGGTAATCGGCATCAATGCACCGGGGTTGATCCTCATATTGTTTATCGTTCCATTCTGGAATGATTTAAAAAAGATAACGCGTATAAAAAACTCGCTTAGCGGTATAAATGCTGTGGCTGTCGGTTTTATGGCAACAGCGCTTATTTTATTAGTGCGTCCCTTCGGCCTCGACTGGATGGCCTATTTAATAATGATTTGCTCGTTTTTGATCTTGAATTTTACGAAGATAAAAACACCGGTGATAATTGTTATAGGGGTGATATTGGGATTGGTGTTTTAGAGTGAATTCGGAAGTCACTCGACCATCTTCATGTGGTGCATTTGGCTTAGAATTTCGCCATTTTTACCGTCAATTTCCAAGTAAGAAAGGCCATTTGCTTTTGATTCATAGGACACCCGCCAAACTGCATTCCCATCAGTAAATACAGTTCCATCAATACTATTAATTTTCACACGGTCGTCCTCTGAAAATAATACCGAGATAAGATCTTTATAAGTAAAATTGAATATTTTGTCGTAATCGAATACACTTATCAGATTGCCATCGGCACTATAATTTTCCGTTATACCTACAGGGAACTTGATTTTTGCAGCGGGGATAAGACTGGTGGTCTCCTGGAGTGAATCTATATATATTTTACCCGCAGATTTTATTTTACCATCCCCATAATAGGAGCGAAAATCGACATAGTGGTCGTTTTTGCGGAAGGACTGCTGGTAGTAACCATGTTGCGAGTGACCTGAAACGTCTATCATTGAACCATCAGCCAGTTTTAAAGAATACGAAAAAAAACCGTTGTATAAAGGCGAAAATTCTATAATCGAATCCCTTTTTGTTACCCTTTGAATGTCTGTCCTGTTTTTAGCTTTAAGATTGTTAATTTGGTCAATTATTACCTTAACATTTAACGGACGCATGTCCTTATTCAGCGTTTTATAATGCTGCGCGTTGACTCCATAAGCCGACGATAGCAGTATGATTTTTAATATTCCTTGTTTAAACAAACTTCAAAATTTTAACTGTTAAAACGGCACCGGCCCGTCATCATCATCCATCTGGTCCATTTTTGATGGGCGGATGATAAAGTTGCTTTGTTTTTCAAAATCCTGCGATGGGGCTAACCCCGAGAAAGCATTTGCCGGGGAGAATGAGCCGTCCATGCCCTGGTCTAAATCGGTAAACTTCACAAACTTACCTACGAACTTAAGCCTTACGCGGCCGGTTTCGCCGTTACGGTGCTTGGCTATAATTACCTCGCCAACGCCGGCAGTAGGCATGTTGTCTTCGTCGACTTCCAGTCCGTAATATTCAGGTCGGTACAGAAATAGCACCATGTCCGCATCCTGCTCAATTGAACCGGATTCACGCAAATCCGAGAGCATCGGCCTTTTTGAACCATCGGGCCGGCTTTCAACCGCACGGCTTAATTGGGACAGCGCAATCACCGGTACATTTAGTTCTTTAGCAACTGACTTCAACGCACGCGAGATGCTACCAAT
Source organism: Mucilaginibacter sp. (assembly GCA_040003105.1). GTDB lineage: Bacteria > Bacteroidota > Bacteroidia > Sphingobacteriales > Sphingobacteriaceae > Mucilaginibacter. The sequence continues at coordinate 5,537 of JBDUDE010000794.1, forward strand.
TTCCTGCTCACGGTTACCGCCGCCTTTGGCATCGGCTGCTTTGCCGTGCATCAGCTGCAAGTAATCGACTATGATTAGCTGTATATCGTGCTGCGATTTTAAACGGCGGCATTTGGCACGGAATTCAAATATATTAAGGGCGGGGGTGTCGTCAATAATTAACGGGGCCGCTTCCAACCTGCCGATTTTGGAGTGGATTTGCTGCCATTCCCACTCTTCCATATTACCCTTACGGATTTTCTCCTGCTCAATTTCGGTCTCTCCGGATATTAAACGGTTAACCAACTGAACAGATGACATTTCGAGCGAGAATACAACCACGGGTTTGTTGAAATCAACCGCCGCGTTTCGTGCGCAGGTTAATACAAACGCCGTTTTACCCATCGCCGGGCGGGCAGCTATAATAACCAGGTCGGATTTTTGCCAGCCAGAGGTCATACGGTCAAGGTCAGTAAAGCCAGAGGCCACACCTGTAAGGCCGTCTTTTTTATCCTTTAAAGCTTCAATTTCCTTTAACGCCTCGTGCATCAAATCATCCATCTTGCGCGAATCGCGGCGCAGGTTGTTTTGTGCTATTTCGAAAAGGTTTTTCTCGGCTTTATCCAGCAAGTCCAACACGTCCGAAGTATCTTCATAAGCGCTTTGGATAACTTCAGTCGAAATCCTTATCAGCTCGCGCTGGATGAATTTCTGGATAATAATACGCGAGTGGTATTCGATATTTGCTGCCGAAGCAACACGGTTGGTAAGCTCTGTAATATAATAAGCGCCGCCAATCATTTCCAGTTCGCCTTGCTGGCGTAACTGAGCTGTTACGGTTAAAATATCAACCGGCGATGATTTTTCGAACAACATCCGGATAGCCGCAAATATCTTTTGGTGACTGTCTTTATAAAAAACATCGGCTTTTAATATGTCGATTACTGATGATAATGCATCTTTCTCCAGCATCAGCGCACCAAGTACTGCCTCCTCCAAATCAATTGCCTGTGGAGGTAATTTGCCAAGGCCGCTGTATGGGGTTGGGTTTGTGATCCTGCTTCTCCTGTCGGTGGTGTTCTGCTTGTTGCCTGTGTTATCGTTCTCAAAATTCATGGGACAACAAAAATATACAAAAGTTAATGGGAATATTATAGGATTATTCAACACATGTATATTTTTAGCAAAAAAAACCGTTCAAAGAAAGCGCTGATTCAATGCATACGCCTAACATCTGATGTTTGCAAAATGTTAGTAACTTTAAATAGTGATTGGTTTTCAGTTATTTAGCTATATGTTAATAAAGTTTCGAAATGTTAACTATTCTAAAAAAACCAAAATAGCCTATTGGTTCAATAAGTGCTCAAATCAATAAATATGGCTATTTTTGCATTATTATTTTAATTTTTAAATGTCGTACAACACAAGAGAGCCCCGAGAAAGTAACCAGGTAGTTTTTGGAACCAGGGCCGTAATTGAAGCCATCCGCTCGGGCAAGGAAATAGAGTCGTTATACATCCAGCGCGGCATTGGCGGCGAGCTTTTAAATGAATTAAGGGCGTTGCTGCACGAATATAACATAACCGCCCAGCAGGTACCGGTCGAGAAGCTCAACCGCATCACCATGAAGAATCACCAGGGAGTGATCGCTTTTATTTCGCCAATCATCTACCAAAAAATAGAAGATATTATCCCGGCCATTTATGAAAAAGGAGAGGTGCCTCTGATATTGGTGCTTGATTCTATCACCGACGTACGGAACATGGGCGCCATTGCCCGCACCGCGGAGTGTAGTGGCGTACACGCTATAGTGGTGCCGGCAAAGGGCTCAGCCCAAATAAATCCGGATGCTATCAAAACATCTGCCGGCGCGTTATACAAGATACCCGTTTGCCGCCATGATAATTTTATGCAAACCGTAAAGTTTTTACAGGAATCGGGCCTGCAACTGGTTTGCTGCACCGAAAAAACACAGGAATATATCTACAAGCCGGATTACACCGTACCCACTGCCATAGTAATGGGCTCCGAAGAAGATGGTGTGCGCAATGACATTATCCGCATTGCCGACCATTTGGCCAAAATACCGATGTATGGCGAGATTGAATCGCTGAATGTCTCGGTAGCTACGGGGATAATATTGTATGAGGCGATAAGACAGCGGTTAAGCCCCCAAACCCCCTAAAGGAGGCTTTGAATAGCAAGGGTAAAAAGATAGGCCGGTTCGAAAAACCGGCCTATTGCTTTTTTGCTCCCCTTTAGGGGGCTGGGGGGCTCTTAGATATACTTCGCCCCAAATTGCTGCTTCACGTCGGCAACAACTTTCTTAACGTTTTGCTCCTGGTCGCGGGGGCATATTAGCAGGGTATTGTTTGATTCAACAACAATAAAGTCATGCAGGCCCTGTAGTATCACCAGCTTTTCGCCGGGTACGTTAACCATACAGTTTGACGAATCGTACATAATTACCTTCTCTGATGGGATAACGGCGTTGCCCACATAGTCTTTTTCGGCCAGGTCATATATCGAAGCCCAGGTACCCAGGTCGCTCCAGCCAAATTCAGAAGGCAGCACGTAAACATTATCGGCCTTTTCCATTATACCATAATCGATAGATATGTTGGTGCACTGCAGGTACGAATTATGGATATGCGCTTTCTCGTCATCCGTATTGTAAACCGGCCGGGCTTCCGCAAAAATTTCGTGCATATCAGGCAGATAATGGCTGAACGCTTTTACAATTGCCTTAGCCGACCATACAAAAATACCTGCGTTCCACAAAAAGTCGCCGCTTTGCAAAAAGGTTTTGGCTATTTCGAGCGTAGGTTTTTCGGTGAACGTTTTTACTTTAAAAAAGTCGGTATTGAGGCTTTGCTCGGTATATTGGATATACCCGTAGCCGGTGTCGGGCCTTGAAGGTTTAATACCCAGCGTTACCAGGCAATTATTTTTAGAGGCTGTTTCCAGCGATTTTTCAATGGTGCTGATAAATGCAGCCTCATCCAATATCAAATGGTCGGATGGAGCTACAACGATGCAGGCATCCGGGTTAAGGCTTTCTATTTTAAACGAACCGTAAGCAACGCAAGGGGCGGTGTTACGCATAACGGGTTCGGTTAGTATCTGGCCATCGGTCATATCCGGCAGTTGCTTTTTTACAAGACTTGTATAAATCTCGTTGGTAACTACGTAAATATTTTCTTTAGGGCATATTTTCAGGAAACGGTCATACGTGTTTTGAATCAAAGTTTTCCCGGTTCCCAGTATGTCGATAAATTGTTTAGGGTGAGATGTGCGGCTTATGGGCCAAAAACGGCTTCCGATACCGCCTGCCATTATAATGGCATAGTAGTTTTTATTCATGTTTGTTAAACATTTTTTGTTTTAGTTGTTTTTTTGGCATCGTCAGTGAAGCTACCGCAGGCATTTTTTGTCGATTTTGTTTATAGCCAATTTACGATAGTTTAATTTGGTAAATGCAGAGCAAAATTGAACAATAATTTGTAATATATGAATTAAATAAAACTAAATAAAGCAGCCCTGCAAGCCACGGGAGTTAAACGTGTTAAATAAACAAATTGTTTTTCATAGAATAATCATTTTTATATAAAATTTTTAATAAAATCCATCGTTTATTGAGAAATTTTTGTTACTTTAAACTTTTAAATACAATCAAAAGAATACATCTGCAATGATAGAAACTAAGAAGTCGCTTTTTGATAATCTCCAGAACTTTTTTGGGTTTGATAACTTTAAGGGAGAGCAGGAAGCGATTATAACGAACATACTAGCCGGGAACGATACGTTTGTAATCATGCCTACGGGTGGTGGCAAATCAATGTGCTACCAATTACCTGCCTTAATGAGCGAGGGAACTGCGATAGTTATCTCGCCGCTTATCGCGTTAATGAAAAACCAGGTCGACCAGTTAAGAGCCTTCGGTGGTTCAGATAGTATCGCCCATTTTTTGAATTCATCGCTTACCAAAGCTGATATACTACGTGTAAAGGATGATGTGCTGGCCGGAAAAACCAAATTGCTTTATGTAGCACCGGAATCGCTTACTAAACAGGAAAATATCGATTTTTTACGCCTCAACACGGTATCGTTTGTAGCAGTCGATGAGGCACACTGTATCTCGGAATGGGGACATGATTTTCGCCCTGAATACCGTAAGATACGGCAGGTTATCAGCAATATTGGTGATAATATTCCAATTATAGCCTTAACAGCAACAGCTACACCAAAAGTTCAGCAGGATATTCAGAAAAACCTGCAGATGAACAATGCTACTATCTACAAATCATCGTTTAACCGCTCAAACCTGTTTTACGAGGTGCGTGCCAAGCGTAATGTGATAAAGGAGATAGTTAAATTCGTTAAACAAAACCAGGGCAAATCAGGCATTGTATACTGCCTTAGCCGCAAAAAGGTGGAGGAAGTTGCAGAAGCATTAAACCTGAACGGCGTAAAGGCTCTGCCATACCACGCAGGATTGGACCCTAAGGTACGTGCCGACACGCAGGACAAGTTTTTAATGGAGGATGTAGATGTTATCGTTGCAACAATTGCATTCGGTATGGGCATCGACAAGCCTGATGTGCGCTACGTGATTCACCATGATGTGCCCAAGAGCATGGAAGGTTACTACCAGGAAACCGGCCGCGCAGGGCGTGATGGGGGCGAAGGTGTCTGCGTTGCCTTTTATTCGGAAAAAGATATTGATAAGCTGCAGAAGTTTATGAAAGATAAGCCTGTTTCGGAACGCGAAATTGGCACCCAGATATTGAAGGAAGTTATTGATTACGCCGAATCGTCTGTTTGCCGCCGCAAGCAACTGCTGCACTATTTTGGCGAGAACTTTAACGAGGCAGGCTGTAACAACATGTGCGATAACTGCTGTGGCCCTAAAGAACATTTTGACGGCGAGCTCCATTTACATAAAGCTTTAAGCCTGGTTAGAACAATAGGCGAGAAGTTTGACGATCATCATATCATCAACATATTAATGGGCGAGGATAACGCCCAGATAAAGAATTACGAGCATGATACGCTTGATTATTTTGGTTCGGGCAAAGAAGATGGTAAAAATCTTTGGGAGTCGCTGATGCGCCAGGCATTGCTAAACAATTTCCTGTCGAAAGATATTGACCAGTACGGCCTGCTACGGTTAACCAAATTAGGTAATTCATTTATTGATAACCCTTACAGCATCCGGTTTGTATTAAACAAACCAATGGGCGCTACCGACGACGATGACGATGCCGATGGCCCTAAAGGGGGCGGCAGTGCATTGGATACCGAGTTGCTGCAGATGCTGAAAGATTTGCGTAAAAAGCTGGCCAAGCAAAAAGGTTTGCCACCATTCGTAATTTTCCAGGACCCATCATTAGAGGAAATGTGCACGCATTATCCTATAACCAATGATGAGCTGAAACAAATATCTGGCGTGGGAGCAGGGAAGGCATTGAAATTTGGCAAGCCGTTTACCGACCTTATCCAAAAATATGTTGAGGATAACGATATCGACCGCCCGATTGACATGGTAATTAAAAGCGCTGCCAATAAATCGGCCCTTAAAGTGTTTATTATACAAAATATTGACCGGCATTTAAACCTTGACGATATAGCCGCTTCAAAAGGCTTGTCGTACGAAGAGATATTGAAAGAGGTGGAAACCATCGTAAACTCGGGTACCAAACTTAACTTGAATTATTACATTGACGAGATTATCGATGAAGACAAACAGGAGGAAGTGTTTGATTATTTCCGCACTGCCGAGGTTGATTCAATCGAGGATGCGTTAGCCGAACTTGGGAATGATGATTATACCATTGAGGAGGTGCAGTTGATGCGGATAAAGTTTATCTCGGAAATGGGGAATTAATTTTTGAATTTGCGGATTTTTGATTTGCGAATTTGTGGATAAAAAATAAAAGCCTTTGGACTAAAATCTGAAGGCTTTTTTGTTGACCAGCCAGATTTGTCAACTTTTAAAAAGTTCTCAAATCCTGGAGCTTCGAACAAAAACTAACCTCTAATTAACTAATCACTATTTAGCAATTATTTTGAACTCCGTCCTCCGGTTTTTCTGGCGTCCCTCATCCGTATCATTTGGAGCGATAGATTGCGTTTTTCCATATCCTTTATAAACAAGCCGGGTGGCGGCGATTTTGTTATCGATAAGATATTGATACACTGATTTCGCCCTGTTTTCGGAAAGCGTTTGGTTAAGCTGGTCGTTGCCGACATTATCCGTATGACCCGATATTTCGATGTGCAGCGTTGGATTTAATGTTAAAAACGACAGGAGCTGCTGCAATTCGGCAACTGATTCCGGTTTTAAATCAAACTTATTGGTATCGAAAAATATGTTGTTTAAAACTACTTTGTTGCCAATTTCAATCGGGTCGAGCAATACGGCAATATTAAACGCTGTTTTAGGTTCGTGGCCGACCAGGGAAAAGTTCGCTGAATAAAACAGGTAGCCCTCTTTGGAAATGTTAAGCCCGTAGTTTTTACCGGCGGTTAACGTAGCCAGGAAATCGCCCCGGTCGGCGTCGCTATAGTCCTGAAAAACCGACTGGTTTTTTTGTAATTCGATAATCTCCACCGCCGCTTCCAGCGGCGCTTTTGTTTTAGCATCATTTACCGTCCCTTTTACGTAGGTAACCAGGTTCGGCCGTAAGTTAGGCGGCAACTCGAACGTGTAAATATCGTATCCGCCAAAACCGTTCAGGTTATTTGATGAGAAAAAAGCGTAGCTTCCGTTTGCCGTTAAGGTTAAGCCGTTTTCGTCGCCACTTGAATTGATGGGGTAGCCCAGGTTCTCGGGCTTTTGCCATTTGCCATCCTTGCTTAAGCGGCTCATGAACAAGTCTTTACCCCCCAAGCCCGGCCAGCCGTTTGAACAAAAGTAAAAAGTGCTGTCATCAGGATGTATAAACGGCGATTGTTCATCATAAACAGTATTGATATTAGGCCCAAGATTTTCGGGTTCGCCCCAGCCTTTATCGGTGAGCGCTGATTTCCAAATATCGTACCCTCCATAACCGCCTTTACGGTTGCTTACAAAGTAGAGTGTTTTGCCATCCGCGCTTATCGATGGCTGCGATTCCCACCCAGTTGTGTTAACCGGCGGACTTAAATCAACCGGTTTGCCCCAGTCATCGCCTTTTTTATGCGCTATGTAAATATCACAACGGCCCAATCCATCCGGCCTGTTACAGCCGGTGAAAAACAGGTATTTTCCATCCTGCGAAATAGACTCGGCGCCTTCATTGTATTGCGGGGTGTTAATCAGATCGCTTAAATAGGTGGCCGCTTGCCACTTGCTATTTAGTTTGCTGCTTTTATAAAAATCTTCATTATTGTTTATTTTGCGCGTAAATATCAGGGTGCTTTCATCAGCAGTGGCAACCGGCAAATACTCGTCGGCCTCGGTATTTATTGCCGCGCCAAGGTTAACCGGTTTAAACGCCACCGGGTGGGCAATTGCCTGTATACTAAACTTGCAATCGGCAATTAGCTTTTGGGCGTAATAGGTGTTTTGGGCCGTAATATTGGGGTAGGTTAAATATTTTTCCAAATGCTGTTGTGCCAACTCATATTGCGCGCTGTTTACTTCCAGTTCGCCAACCTTGAGATATACCGCACGGTTAAACTCGGGGTTTAAAATTATGACTTTATGAAACTGATCAATAGATTCTTTGTACCTCCGCATCTGCCGCAAAACATCGCCTAAAACAGCATGGGCCTCTACAAACTTGTCATCGGCTTCTATGGCTTTTTGCAAATTCTCGACAGCCTCATCATACATGTGGTCGTCTAAATCAGTATTTGCCAAAGCAAAATATTTAATAGCGGCTCTATCGGTGGTAGAGTATTGCCTCTGCTGGGCGGATATAAAATTGAATACAAATAAAAACAGAACCGAGAAGAAAATAACTCTCATTGGTTTTGATACGTGTTTTTGTATCC
>JBDUDE010000409.1:0-3955 GCA_040003105.1 Mucilaginibacter sp.
TAACTGCCAGCGGCCCAACTGACTTACAAAGCGGCGGTCACGTTGTGCTTACAGCACACCCGGGTACCGGGTTTACCTACCAGTGGCTTAAAGACGGGGCAGACATTAACAACGTCAAGGGTTCAAGCTACACGGCCACCCAAAGCGGTTCATACTCGGTAAAAATCTTCGCTTCAAATTACGCAGGCCAGGTTTCTGCGGCTATTCCCGTCAGCGTAACTTTTGCGGTGCCTGCCAGTAATTATAAGATCACCAACACAAGCGCGACTTGTAACGGATCGGCCAACGGGGTTATTAATATTACTGCGGTGCAAAACCTAAATTATACGGCAACAGTTATCAATAGCAGTGGTATCACCTCAACTTACCCTTTCACCACATCTGTTGACGTGAATAATTTGCCGGCCGATAGTTACAGCGTGTGCATAACAGTTGCCGGGCAGCCTGCATACCAGCAATGCTTTACTTCGGTTATTACTCAACCAGGGGCATTGTCGCTTTATTCTTCCGTTATACGGTCCACTAACCAGGCAATATTATCGTTAAGCGGGGCCGACACCTATCATTTAGCCGTAAACGGCGTTACTACCACTACTACCTCGGGGCAATTAACGGTTTCGCTTAAAACCGGCAACAATACCATATCCTTATCATCAGACAAGGCCTGCCAGGGCGTGGTGAATGAAAATATTTTGATTGCCGATAGTAAAGTTATTTTCCCCAACCCTTTTGTAAGTTCGGTTAGCGTTAACCTGGGTAACGACAACGTAAAGGTGGCTTTAATAAAAGTTTACGATGCCTTTAGTAAAGTAGTTTACAGCAAGCAGTATGTCAATCAGTCGGGTATTGTCCGGCTTGATTTGCCGGTTTTAAAATCGGGCATTTATATGGCTAAAGTAACTGCCGACGGTAAAGAGAGCACATATAAAATAGTAAAAAACTAAGCTAAAAACACTACCCGTATGATTATGAAAAACAAGGTCAAATATATGGTTATGTTGCTGTCGGCGCTGGTATTCAGCTTCGGATGCCACAAAGACGGCCACAAGATACCGCCAGCCAAGGCGACGCTGACCTTCCCGGCGCAAAATGCTTTGTGCACCAGCGGCGACGTGATATCGGCAACCCAAAGCTCGATAATATTTACCTGGAATGCATCAGCCGCCACAAGTAGCTACGAGATAAGCGTTAAAAACTTGCTGACAGCAGTTGTTACCGTATTTTCATCATCAACCAACCAGGTTACGGCTACCTTACTGCGCAATACGCCTTATTCATGGTATGTGGTGTCTAAATCAACTACCACAACGGTTACGGCACAAAGTGATACCTGGAAGTTTTACCTGGCGGGCGCCGGGGTTACCTCCTACTCGCCTTTCCCGGCTACTATTACAGCGCCAATTTTTGGCCTGAATTTAAGTGCAGGCACCACTGCTGTAAACCTCACCTGGACAGGCAGCGATGTTGACAATGACCTTGCCACTTACGATGTTTATTTCGGTACCGCATCCAATCCGCCCCTGCTTAAAAGCGGCGTAACCAATATGTTCCTGAATGCAGTGCCATTAACTGCCGGCAACACCTACTACTGGAAAGTGATCACCAAAGATTCGCAAGGTAATACGTCGGATTCCGGGGTATATAAATTCAAGGTAAATTAAAAATTATTTCATAAGAAAAACAACAATAGTCCCTTGCTCACCAGGGAAATGGCCTTTAAAACAGGAGACTTCGTATTGTAGTAAACCTATAATATGGAGTTCCGTGTTTATAACGATAATGATATAGATATTTAGGCCCCAGCCACTTGATTTTAAAAGCGACCCCCTACCTCACTCAGTCGGTTACATGCGCGTTCTTCTTTCCGGTAAGCGTAACCCCGGCACTTGCAATAATAACTAATGCAACTGCAAGCCATTCGTGAAAAGACAAGTATTCGTGCAGGAAAAGCAGGCCGAAAAACGCCGCCACGGCAGGCTCCAAACTCATTAAAATACTAAACGTTTTTGCAGGAATTTTCCGTAGCGCATGCATTTCAAGTGTAAAAGGGAGGGCACTTGAGAGAACCGCCAGCGCAAGCCCAGGCAGCAGCATCACAGGCTTGAGGTGCATAAATAACCCGTTGCCAATAGCCACCGGCAACACCAGTACGGCTGCAAAAATCATCCCTATAGTAACGGCCTTTCCGCCATCCATTATTTTAGATATGCGCCCGCCAAGTAAAATATAGGCTGCCCAAAGTGCGCCTGCAAGCAACGCAAGCAGTACGCCAATAATGTCTAAGCCTTTATTGCTCCATGGTGCAACCAGTGCAATGCCAACAGCCGCAAGCAATACCCATAAAAAGTCTACGAGGCGTTTTGAACCGGCCAGGGCAAGCGCCAGGGGGCCAATAAATTCGATGGCAACACCTAAACCAAGCGGTATGCGGGCTATCGCCATATAAAAAACGGTATTCATCGCTCCCAGCGTCAAACCGTACAGGACAACTAACTTCCATTGCGTGGACGTCAAATTTCGCAGGTTGGGCCGGTTAAAGATCACCAGGATAATGGCGGACAAAACTATTCTTAACGAAGAGGTTGCAGCCGCACCCAGCACGGGAAACAGGCCTTTTGCTATAGCAGCCCCACCCTGAAAACTGGCTATAGCAATCAACACCATAAGCACGGCCGGAAATTCAAACCCTTTTTTGTTCTTCATTTTAAGAATGTTTGGCTGCGGAAAATAACAATTTCGCCGGTAACGGATGTCAGTTGAAAGTCAGTTCATTGAACAATACCAGGTGTAAATTCAGGTGGGTTAGCGTTCCATTTTTTCACGCGGGACACCCAGAATAGATGATAAACAAGTTACAACACCCGGTGCGAGACCCAAAATCGCATGGGGCACGAAAACGTCGATAATTGATATGCACCTCACGCCAGAATTGCTGGATCAAATTTTAAAGAAGACAATGCCCGAAAATTCCATCCGGGGAGACGGGGGTGATGGCGTTATTGAATCAAACGCTTTAATGGATACCGAAGTGACTGTGTCTTTGGTTTCGGATTTGATATTATCTTTTGGGAGGTCTGTTTTGTTTTGTCCTTCACAGAAAGTGTTAAAAACAAACATCAGCAACAAAGCATATACGTGTGCATATCTCATAATTTTTTCTTTTAATTACTTAAGAATTTAAATCAGCAATACACATTATTTCTGAGTTTGGTGTTTTTCAACATCCTTTATTGGGTACCACATACATTACGTTGCCTGAAACAGATAAATCGAAGCCAAAATTTCCAATAGCAGGAAGTAACAGTTTTTCCCATGTTTTGCCCATGTCTGATGACCGGAATATACCATCTGAGCGACCACATATTAAATATTTACCCATTTGTTTGATGGATACAATATCCAATGAAGATTGAAAGCCTATTTTTTTCATTAATAAACCACTCCAGGAGGGCTGAAGTTCTTCACCTGTTGCATTCCAGGTTTTTCCACTATCCAGTGAAATGTGTATTGTGTTGGTTTTGGTTATAGTGTTGTAGGCTACAGCAGCAAATCCTCCATCAATACGTTCCACAGCGATGCCGGCACCCCCTTCACTAATCACACGATCCCAGTTTTCACCATCATCGGTCGATCTTAATATTCCCTGTGAGCTGGCAGCCAGGAGTACACCGTTTGACTCTGCCATTTTTATTACCCAGCCTTCAACCTGCACATATTTCCAGGTTTTGCCACTGTTAGTGGACTTATAAAGGGCGTTGTTGGAGCCAATGAAAACTGTGCCTCCCGTAGTTTCAAAAACGCTGCTTACTTGTTTCTCTTTATAATTTTCGTACATCCAATCTATCGTTCTGTTAAGGCGTACAGCTTGTTCTTGAAAATTTGTGTACATGGGCGACCAATCACGCTGCCCGTTTATTTTTTGTAAAAATTGCCCCCTGAAATTATATACAAATAT
>JBDUDE010000747.1:0-3951 GCA_040003105.1 Mucilaginibacter sp.
CAGGTTCGGGCGGTTCATCGGCAGCTGTTAATTTTTATGGTGCAACTTCTTCGGGTGCAACATTGGCGCCGTCAAGTGTTAGTATCGCGGGGAACAGTCTGCCAATAAACCTTATTCAGCCTGTTTTGGCAACACAGTACATAATTTCATTGTTTGGCATTTTTCCATCAAGAAACTAACAATTAAAACTAACCTGATTAAATTCATTAATCGTAACAATTAATTATCATGAATTCACCATATATAGGCCAGATTTTTATGTACGGGTATGATTGGGCGCCCAAGAACTATGCTCTTTGCGCTAACCAACAATTGGCTATTCAAACAAATCAGGCTTTATTCTCGATATTAGGCACCACCTATGGCGGTAACGGCGTACAAACCTTTGCTTTGCCCGATTTACGCGGCCGCACTTATGTAGGCTGGGGCCAGGGCCCTGGTTTAAGCAACTATGATCTCGGCGAAATGATAGGCACCGAATCGGTAACCCTGCTGCAAAGCAACCTGCCCACACATAACCACCTGATGAATGTAAACAATGGCGTAGCAGTCGGAGGCGACCCAACCGCCGCTTACCTGTCGCAGGGGCCTGTTGTTAATAGTGTAACTGTGGCCACTTATTCAACCTCTGCTCCAAATGCGGTAATGAACACCGGTGCCATAGCGTCTGCCGGGGGGAATCAGCCTGTTTCGGTACTACAACCATACCTCGCAATCAATTTTTCCATTTGCTTGTATGGCTTGTTCCCGTCACGAAATTAAAATTGAAACCAATTGGCGGCTTAGTTAAATTTTAACTAAAACAGCAAAAAATTCATTATTGTTAAAATAAAACATATCACAGCTTATTAAACCAACACTCACATGGATCCATATTTATCTTCACTTTATATATTCGGCGGCAATTTCGCAATAAAAGGCTTTGCGGTTTGCGCCGGCCAAATTTTAGCTATTCAGAGCAATACCGCGCTATTTTCGCTTATCGGCACCTATTACGGCGGTAACGGAACTTCGAATTTTGGGCTTCCCGACCTGCGTGGCCGTACCGCGCTACAACAGGGCCAGGGGCCGGGGCTAAGTGATTACGCCCTGGGCGAAGTTACCGGCGTTGAAAACGAAACAATGCTTTATTCAAATATGCCGGCACATACACACCTGGTAAATGCGTCGACAGATGGCGGCACAGTAGCATTGCCTTCGGGAAACTATTTTTCGGAAGCGAAGGACCCCGATAACCCGCGTTCGGTACCACAGTTGTTTTATAACACAGGGCCTGGAAACACAACATTAAACCCACAGGCCTTGAGCGTAGCAGGCAGCTCGATACCGTTTAGTATTCAACAGCCGCTTTTGGGCTTAACAGTTATGATTGCAACATCCGGAATTTACCCGGCAAGAAACTAAATATGGTTAAATTACAATTACCGGCTTAATGACGGGACCAATAAAGATAGGGTTTTTATCGCCCTATTCGGGGGTTTATCCACACTACGCACAACACCTGATGGCCGGAATGCTGTTAGGCATATACCCCGGGGCGATAAAAAAGAACGAAATACAATTTATACCGGTGTACACAAAGATGGGCGACCCAAAAAGTGTACTGGAAGCAACGAATCGGCTGGTTTTTTTTGACCAGGTTGACGTAGTATCGGGGCTGATAAACTACAAGTCGATACCAGACATATTGACGGTTATTGAACGCCACAATAAAATAGGCTTCTTTTTCGATTCGGGTGAGTATATCCCCTGGTTTGATTATTTAAGCCCGCGTTTATTTTATTCGTCGCAGCAAATATGGCAATCGCAGTATGCGCTTGGCTACTGGGCTGGTAAACAATATCCCGCCGGCGGGATGATGGTGGCAACGGTTTACGAGGCGGGGTATCATATTACCAGCACGTTTAGTAAGGGCGTAGCGGATGCAGGCGGCGGCCTTTTGCGTACGAATGTGATAAGCCACGATAAAAATAACCCGAAGGCGATGGATCTGAGTGGTTTTTTTGAAGACGTAAAAAAGAATGCGCCGTCATTTGTACACGCCATGTTTGTGGGCGACCAGGGAAATGAGTTTTTGCTGGCGTGGAAAAATTCGGGTTATCATAAACATATACCCCTTATTGTTGCCGAAAACATGGTTTATGATGACATACTTGAAGATGCTGCAGGGTTGGACCTTGAAATAATATCGGCCGGCACATGGAGCCGTACTGATGAGAATAGCCGAAACGAACAATTTGTGAAACGATTTGAAAGCCAGGGTGGGCAAAAAGCGAATATTTTCGGGTTGCTGGGCTATGAAGCCGGGTTGGCCCTTAAAGAGGTTAGGCCGCTTTTACAAAAACGCGAAATGAACAAGGTAGCCGAACTGCTGCAAAAGGAATCGGTAATGGGGCCAAGGGGCGAAAGAAATTTTTTCCCTTCGTCCGGTTTTTCGTTGCCGGTAATTGATATTTTGAGTGTTAAAACATCGGCAAATAAAATTTTTAAAACGGTGATTGCCCAGGGCAACGGGTTGAGGTTCGATGCTGAGAATTTCAGGGAAATTCATGAAGGATGCATCAGCGGCTGGCAAAACCCTTATATGTGTATTTAAACTTTATAAGTATAATGAGTATAATATATCCTAAACCTAAAATGTGTATTTAATTTTAATGTTATGAAAAAAATCTTTACAAAAACGTTCGGATTTGTTGCAGCGATTATTCTTTTTGTGGGGATAGCGCTGCCCGTACATGCGCAGTTTGTTAAAAAAACGTATGAAAGCAATAATGAATTTTATACGGCTGTTACCAAAGATGCCGTTGGCAACATATACGCGGTAAGGAGCGCCGATGGGGTGCATTCATCAGTTATAAAATACCCACCTAATTCAACAACCTTTACCACCATTTTTACCGGGCTTGACGCCAACAGCGGAGACGAGTCTAATACGGGCGTTTCGCCCTGGGGCCTTGCCGTAAACAGCCTTGGCGATGTTTATGTTTCGACCAACTTTCGTACCGGTAATACCAGCACGGGTACAAATGTGGTAAATGGTGTTGCGCTTGCCAGGTATGGTAATGTTATCAAGCTGGCATCCAATAACGGTTATAACGGCACTTCATACACCGCCAGTGTTTTCCTTACCGGCAGTTTGTTTTTCACCAGCCTGGCTTTTGACGCGAGCAATAATTTATATGTTGTACAAACGGATAATTCATCCCTGAGCCACTATACGGTAAGGAGATATCCTGCCGGAAGTACCAGCGGAACAGAATTATTTAACGATTTAAATGATGATGTCAATGATAACTATCCGCATGGCCTTGCTGTAGCCGCTAACGGTGATATCTATGTTTGTGACGCAGGGCAGCGGTCATCATTAGCTGGCGGCCACAAGGGCGGGGTTCGCCATTATGTAAACTCAGGCGGCACTTACTCTTCTTATACCAACGTTTCAACAAACACGTACCCAATGGGGCTTGCCCTCGATGCTTCGGGCAACCTCTACGTTTCTGAAACCGATGGTTCGGTATACTCCAACTATCGTTTAAATAAATATAACGCATCCTCGCATGCTTTGATAGCAGGAAACATTACTACGCCGCTTGTTGCTGGCGGCAATATCCTTCCGGATGGTATGGCAGCCGTTAACAGCCGTGATATTTATGTGCTGGGCGGCGGTAACCCGAGTGAGTTTTTCGAGCTGATTGGCCCGGCAACCACAACTGCCAGCGGTATTAACTTTACTGCAACCGCTACCACTACCACCACCATTAATTGGACCAATGGCGACGGCGCTGGCCGGGCGGTATTTGTTGCGCTTGCAAGCTCAGGGACTCCAACTCCTGTCAACAGCACAAACTATACTGCTAATACCAACTTTGGTTCAGGCTCGCAAGCCGGGGCCGGCTGGTATTGTGTTTTTAATGCAACTACCGGTACCTCGGTAAATGTTACCGGTCTTTC
>JBDUDE010000318.1:0-13346 GCA_040003105.1 Mucilaginibacter sp.
CTTCGACTTTTTGGAGGGGGTTACCATAGATTCGCAAAACGGGCGGATTGTCTTTCCCGAGCTCGAGCCGTTCGGCTCGGACCTGGCGAGAAAGTTTGCAGCGGGCGAAACCGGGCTGGCGAGCCGCTACGTTTACCAGCAATTATATGATTCTACAAAAACCATTGCGCAGCAATTATTCCCGCAGTTAAACCGGTATCTAATTAAAGGTACATATACGGCAACAGGCGGTTCGGAATACCAACTGAACGCCGTAAACATTCCGCAAGGCTCGGTGGTGGTAAATGCAGGGACATTAAAACTTGCTGAAGGCACTGATTATACCATCGATTATGGTGCAGGCCGTATCCGGATATTGAACACCGCGTTATTATCGTCGGGCCAACCCATTACGGTTAAGGTGGAGAACAACGAACTTTTTGGCGTTCAACAAAAATCGCTGTTCGGGTCGCGGTTTGATTATAAGGTGAGCGATAAACTGTCATTAGGCGCAACCATTATGCACCTAACCGAACAACCCATCACCCAAAATGAAATTATCGGCGAAGAATCCATATCAAATACCATTTATGGCTTCGATGTAAACTACAATTCCAACTCGCGCTTTTTAACACGGCTGGTTGATAAGATTCCGTTTATACACACCAAAGCGCCGTCATCCATCAGTTTTAACGGTGAGTTTGCTCAGTTGCTGCCGGGCAGCCCGTCAATCCTGAATTTCGCAGGGGCTAAACACGGAACATCATATTTGGATGATTTTGAAAATAGCCAGTCGGTTATTGATGTAAAAAGCGCCAACAGCTGGCAAATATCGGGCACGCCTCAAATGTTCCAGGAGTCGGGTTCGTTTAACGATTTAAGCTATGGCTATAACCGTGCGCGGCTGGCCTTTTATAATATCGACCCTATTTTTTACACCAACTCGGGTTCGGTAAAGG
The DNA here is from genome assembly GCA_040003105.1 of Mucilaginibacter sp. GTDB lineage: Bacteria > Bacteroidota > Bacteroidia > Sphingobacteriales > Sphingobacteriaceae > Mucilaginibacter. The sequence continues at coordinate 939 of JBDUDE010000318.1, forward strand.
TTACCCGCAACGAGCTCTCCGATCACTACGTAAGGCAGATACTTCAAAACGAAGTTTACCCATACAAACAATCGCCAACGGGGCAGCCTTTGAATATTTCGACACTAGACTTAGCATTTTATCCAATGGTGCGTGGGCCCTATAACTTTACTACTTCCGGGCTTAATAACAACGGTACACTGGCAAACCCAAAATCGCGCTGGGGCGGCATTATGCGGGGTATAAATGCAAACGACTTTGAATCGCTGAATGTTCAATACATCGAATTTTGGGTGATGGATCCTTATATCTACAAACCAAATTCGGAGGGTGGGGATTTGTATATCAACCTGGGTAACATATCAGAAGATATATTAAAAGACGGGCGTAAGAGCCTTGAAAATGGTTTGCCGGTTGATGGTAATTTCAGCAATACCGACGAAACTAATTGGGGCCGCGTATCAAAACTGCAGCCGGTTGTAAATGCATTTGATAACAACCCATCATCGCGCAGTTTGCAGGATATTGGTTTGGACGGATTGAATGATGCGGACGAACAGAAAAAATTCTCGACAGTAGTTCAAGCCGTGCAGGGCCAGGTTAACGCCGGTGCCGCCGCTGCATTTGCAAAAGACCCTTCTTCGGATGACTATCAATATTACCAGGGCCCTGATTTGGATAATGCGGGCGCAGGTATATTACAGCGTTATAGCCGCTATAATGGTACCGACGGTAACTCGCCGACAGCCGAACAATCGCAAGCTGCTTTAGGGCTGCAAACATCGGCATCGACATCGTTGCCTGATGGCGAAGACATCAACCATGATAACAACATGGACCAGGACGATGAGTATTTTCAATACAAAATATCCATGCGCCCCGCCGATTTGGTGGTTGGTAAAAAGTTTGTAAGCGATAAGGTAACCTCAACAGTTAAGCTGCCTAACGGCGAAACCAAACAGGTTACCTGGTACCAGTTCAGGGTGCCGATTACTGCACATGATTCGGCGGTGGGTGGCATCCAGGATTTTAAATCAATCCGCTACATGCGTATGTTTATGACACATTTTGCCGATACCGCAGTTTTACGTTTTGCATCGTTACAATTGGTACGCGGCGAGTGGCGCGCATTTAATAGCGAGAACAACCCCAATAATGTAATTGCCGACCCAACGCTGGTAAACCCGCCGCTTGATAACTCGATACTTGACGTTGAAACAGTAAATATTGAGGCCAACGGCAACCGCCAGCCAATACCTTATGTTGTGCCGCCGGGCATTACCCGCCAGGTTGATTACAACAACATACAGGCCAATACCAAGCTTAATGAGCAATCGCTGTCGTTAAAAATAACCAGCCTTCGCGATGGCTACTCCCGTGCTGCGTTCCGCCTGTTTAGTAACGATGTACGCAAGTATAAAACACTACAAATGTTTGTACACGCCGAAGGTACCCAGATAAGGGACAACGACCTGAGCGCATTCGTTCGCCTTGGTGTTGATTTTATAGATAATTATTACGAATACGAAATACCGCTGAAAATTACCCAGCCGGGCACATCGTCGCCAACAGCTATCTGGCCCGACGCCAACCAGCTTAACCTGCAGCTCTCCTTACTGACCAACGCAAAGCTGGCCCGTAATAATGCCAAATACCAGGGCAAACCATGGCCGCTCACCCTGCCGTTTACGGTTAGCGACGGTGTAAACAAAATTACCATTGTGGGCCAGCCCGACCTGAGCAGGCTTACTGCCGTAATGCTGGGGGTGAGGAACCCGCTGAAATCCGGGTCGAACACCAGTAATGATGATGGCCTGGACAAAGACGGTACGGTTTGGTTCGACGAACTGCGCCTTACCGATTTTGACCAAAAAGGAGGCTGGGCCGCAACCGGAAGGCTTAACGCCAAGCTTGCTGACTTTGCCGACGTTACCGTATCAGGCAGTAAATCAACGGCCGGTTTTGGCGCGCTCGATTCGCGGCTTGCCGACCGCAGTTTGTTTGATAACCAGGTTTATGATGTGGCCGCTAATGTTGAGCTGGGCAAGTTTTTCCCTGATAAAAGCGGGGTGCACATACCGGCCTATATCAATGTATCATCGCAGGTAAGTACGCCGCAGTACGATCCGTCGTCGCCCGATTTGACGCTGAAACAGACACTTGCCGCCACCAACGACACCAAAAAACGCGACTCGATAAAAACGGCTGCTGAGGACTATACGCTGCGAAAAAGTATAAGCTTTACCAACGTGCACATAGCAAAAACGGACCCTAAGGCAAAAAATCATGTGTATGATATCTCGAATTTTAATGCCACGTATTCGTTTTCCGAGTTTCAGCATCATGATTTTATTACGCAGAACGACCTGGAAAAAACCTACAAGGCCGAGCTGGATTATAATTATACTAATCAGCCAAAATATTACAGCCCGTTTGCCAAAATTATAAAGAGTAATATGCTGGCGCTGTTCCGTGATATTAATTACAGCCTGCTGCCGTCGCGGTTAAATTTTAGCATAACGTTTGACCGTTTTTATTCGGAAAATACCCTGCGTAATAACGACCCGAACAACTTTATACCCATACCCACAACTTTCAATAAAACCTTTACGGTTACCAGGGTGTACGGCATAGGGTGGAATTTGTCGAAATCACTTACGATGGATATCGACGCTACTAACCTTGCTACTGTTGACGAGCCGGCCGGCCGCATAAACGGTTTAAAGGTTGACACCCTTTGGGAAAATTTAAAACGCCTGGGCCGTAATACCAATTACAACCATACTGTAAACTTTAACTATACCGTGCCGCTTGCCAAAATACCAGGGATGGACTGGACAAGCATGATCGCCCATTACACTACCACCTTCCGCTGGCAAACGCAACCGCTGTTTGCAATTGCCAGCCCGCAGTTTGATGTGGGTAACAGTATCCAAAATTCGCGCACCATACAGCTTAACCCCACATTAAATTTCGACCAGTTTTATAACAAATTTAAGTTTATTAAAAAGGCAACCGGGCCCGACAATACCAATGGCCTTACCAAATTTCTTGTTGGCCTGTTAACCACCGTTAAAAACGTTAGCGGTACCTATACACGCACTGAGGGTACATTTATACCAGGCTATTTACCGCAATCTACTTTTGCGGGCGAAGATTTGAATTTAGGCGCCCCTGGCCTGGGCTTTTTGCTGGGCAGCCAAACCGATCTTCGGCAAAAGGCAGTTGCCAATGGCTGGATAAGCACTGATACCCTCCAAAATCAATTGTACGTAAAAACGCGGAACGAGGACCTGCACCTAAAAGGAACATTTGAACCGGTAAAATACCTGCGGATAGAACTGCAGGCGTTTAAAACCCAGGACCACACGTACCAAACCAATTTTAAATCGTTGGATGGCAGTAACAATATACAAAACCTTAGCCCGGTTACTTCGGGTGATTACAGCGTGTCGTACCTGACTATCGGGACAGCATTTCAAAAATCAAAAGGGGTTGATAATACATCGCCAACGTTCCAGAAGTTTTTGGACAACAGGTCGGTTATTTCGCAACGCTTAGGACAGCAAAACCCTAACTCGGTTGCTGCGCCAACCGGCGGCTTTACCGATGGTTACAGCGCTAATTCTCAAAACGTTTTGGTGCCGGCGTTCCTGGCAGCTTATACGGGTAAGGACGCAGGTAAACAAAGCCTGGGCCAGTTCCCTAAAATACCAATACCCAACTGGCAGGTAACTTACAATGGGCTTAGCCATGTACCTTTCTTTATGGAGCTTTTTGATTCGTTTGATGTTACGCACGGTTATCGTTCAACCTATAGCGTATCCGGTTTTACCACCCTGCTGCAATACCAGGCGGCAAACGGGGCAGTAAGCTCGCGCGATGCCAATAACGACTTTTTGCCATTTTACCAGTTTTCGCAGGTTACTATTTTCGAGCAGTTTGTTCCCTTGTTAGGTATGAACGCCCGCTTTAAGAATAACATGACGGCCAATCTTGAATACCGTAAAAGCCGGTCGTTGAGCCTAAGCCTGCTCAACAGCCAGCTGGCACAGCAAAACGAAAGTATACTTGTATTTGGATGGGGTTACCATGCAAAAAACTTCAGGTTCCCCTTTGGGATAATGAGCGGCAAAACGGATAACGATGTGAACTTTAAAATAGATTTCTCGTTGCAGGATAATAAAACGCTGATATACCGTGCCGATGTGCAGGCTGCCGAGATATCTTCAGGCGCGCAAAATATTACCGTTCGCCCGTCTATCGACTACGTGATAAACCAGCGTTTTAACCTGAATATTTTTTACGACTCAAACATTACCCGGCCGTATACCTCGCAAACATTTAATACCGCGTTTACCAATTTTGGGATTAACTTGAAGTTGTTGTTGCAGTAGGTAAAACTTTCTCCGATGGAGGTTAGGTATATGTTACCAAAAAAAACTGCCTTTTACAGCAGCTTGAAGAATATATTATAAGTTATTAAGTGCTTTTTTGAGCGTCGACTACTTACCTCTCACAATTCACCACTCACCAAATTAGTCTTCATGACTAACCCTGCCCGAACCAACGGTACGGTTATCGGTAATACTTGCAGTACCTGAGTAAACTACGTTGCCTGAGCCTACAATGCTCGCCGAAACAGTTTTATCGGCCGCAAAACGGGCGTTACCTGAGCCTGCTATTGAAACATGGGCGGTTTCGGTTTTAAAGTTTCTGCCTTCCATGTCGCCCGAGCCGGCGATGGATACATTTGTTTTGTCGGCGCTACCTTTAACGGCGATAGAGCCTGAACCACTGATAGACGCGTGGAAATCGCCGCCTTTAACCGCAGCTGTAACATTACCCGAGCCACTAAGCGATATGTTAACGCTGTTGCCGGTAAGGCTGCCATCAAGTTTAATTGAACCGGAGCCTGCATTGGCCAAGGCCGACAATGATTTGGCAGTAACATAAATTTCGATCGGCCCGAAATTATGGTCGCCCCAGTTTTCGTGGTGCTTAAATTTTATTTGCAGGGTGCCGTCTTTAACAATGGTTTCAATTTCTTTAATTACATCGGCTTCTGCTTTTATTTTCAGGCTTTCGGTGCCGTCAATCTTAACGTGTACCTCAAACGGGCCACCAGAGCCAATCTTGTTAAATCCCGAAACCTGGCGGCTTTCTTCTGATTGTGCCGATGCTCTTAATGTGGTAGCAACCATCAGCACGGCTGCCAAAATAGTATAAGTTAGTTTTTTCATGATTTTTAGTTTATTGCTTTGTATATAAGATGCGGTTGGTTTAGGAAACGTTGCACGGGGGATAAAATTAGTGATTAGAGGTAAGAGGTTAGGAAGTTTGAAACGCGGAGTAGCGCTAGTTGCAGCGTCTTTCGGACTTTCGGTCGTTTCCGACTTTCGGACTAAAAAAGCCCAATCTCTAACCTCCCGTCTCTAATCTCTTTTTTTGCCGTTCCGCCCGCCGCTGCTTGCGCTGCTCTTTTTTTACCTGGCGGTCTTTCTTGTCGATAGCCCGCTGGTCTTTCATTTGGGCAATGGATTGCCGGGTCTTTTCGTCCAGGCCTACTGATGGTTTTATCCCGTCTAACAATACCTGCCAAACCGATTTGAAAAACGCGTTTTCAGGGTTGCGGATAAAATTAACATATGCTATCCGTGGTTGTTCGCCAGGGGTATCAGGATTGTTGTGTTTAAGGATAAATATATTGGCAAATAACGATTCGACGAGTTTCTTTTTAAGCTTATCGTTTGCGGTGTCTGCTTTTAGCAAGCTTACTTTTACATCGTTATATAAAAGCTCGACTCTTCCTTTGGCACCGCTGCGGTTGGCTTTTACGTCAAACTTAAATTGTTTTACAGTGCCTCCACTTACTTTAACCATTGCCAGCGGCATGGTGGCCTGGTTTATGGCTTGCGCATTCATTGACCCAAGGGTACCCTTGTAATCAAAGCTGTTGTTTTTGTCGGTAATATTAAAATTAAAGGCAACGTCGAGCTTACCGCGGTTCATAAAATAACTGGTTAGCTGTATTGATGCAATGTTATTTTTTTGCAGCGATTCTCTGTTATTGGTAAAGTTTAGCGCCCGCCCGTTTGTATTGTTAAATGTTATTGTCCCCGTCTTGTTCGATTTTATATTAAATTCGTTATAAGTAACGTTTATCCGCTTAAATAAAATGGTGTCTATTTTTATGTCGATAGGTAACTTATTTATAGCCACGTTGGGAAAACTGCCGATTTTATCTTCCTTTTTTTCAGAGTGATTTGGGTTGGCAAATACCTGCAGGGAGCCATTATGAAAAAGCAGCCTGGCCGCTGTTAACGTGCGGTATTTGTGATAGCTTAAAAAGTCGAAATTATTAAGTCGTGCTGAATCCAGGCTGAGCGTAAACCTGTCCCTATGGCTTTGGGTAAAAAATACATCGGTTGTCGCCGGTTTAAGCGTTATGCCTGTTAAATTTAGCTGCGACTTTGAGGTAGATAATTTAACGGATTTTATAGTATAGGCGTACAGTCCATTTGGCGTTTTTGCCTTGTAGTTATTCAGCTCGGCGGTTATATCCTTGCAATAAAGCAGGCGCGACCTATCAGTTTGTGTTGCCGAATCAATCAGCAGGTCGTGTGCACTCAGGTTCATTTCCTTAAACTCGGATACGGCTAGTTTATGCCCCGAATAGTCTTTATAGCCGAACTTAACATCGCCCATCAAAATATCGCCTATGTGTATAAAATGGAGGCTTTTTGATATTTTTTGCCAAGCCGTTCGGTTATCTTTCACCACCGTGTCGCGGGTGTGGTTTAGCTGGTAGCTAATGTTCAGCTCGGGGTTGTAAACTAAAACCTGGCCTATATTAAGCCGCTGCCTGAAGTATAGACCAAACGGGTGGATATGCGAAAATACCAGTTTTTTTATCTTTAATTCAACAAGATTGTTGGGGGCGAGGTGCAGCTTTTTTTTAGCGTTGTAAACGTTGGTGTCGGGTTTTAAGGTAATGTTATTAATTACGATGGTGCCCCTGAGCACATGTAGCTCCGCCGAGGAGAAATCTACTTTATACAGACTGTCGCTGCTGGCGGCAACAATATCTTTAACCTTGCTCTCCAATATGGGCGACCAATAGCTGTTAACAAATAAAGCCACTACTAAAACAAATACTGTAAGCCCCAACACAATAGCCAGCGTTACCTTTTGCCACTTTTTCTGTAAATATTTAAACGCCATTAATTCTCATTGTTTTGCTTTACTACCTGTAGGGAATCTTTTTCGGTCGCTTAGCGGCCTTCTTTGTTTCCCGCCGTTCTATACGGTCGTTTTTAATTTCGCTAAATTTATTAATTAAGTTGCTAACTTTTGTTACAGCAGCTGTAACAATCCGGCGTTTCAATACCCCGCGTGTAATGCTGACGTAAAAATCAAAGAGGCTGATGCAGCCTTTATATCGACATTTAACAAAAGTCGCTACGATAAAGTTTTAGAAGAAAGCAGCCTGCGGGCGCCTAATTCCAATACGTGTGCTCATCTTCAAATCAGCACATCATCAAATTTTCAAATGAGCAACCCAATCAACTCAAATCCAATCAACTAAAATAACTGCCAATCTGTCACACTGTATTTAAATTTTGTGTATTTTTGCAGACTAATTTTTACAATGATGATGGATTTGGTTATTCCGGATAAGGTACATGATGAAAGCAGGCAGGGTGAGGCGTTACTGTTAACGCCAAAGGATAACAGCAATGGCCGTAAACTATACATCGAGAGCTATGGCTGCGCCATGAACTTTTCGGATAGTGAAATTGTTGCTTCTATTCTATCGGAACAGGGGTTTGAAACCACTTCTGATTATACTGTTGCTGATGTTATATTCATCAATACCTGCTCTATCCGCGAAAATGCCGAACAACGCGTGCGCAACCGCCTGCGTGATTTCACCATAGCCAAGGTTAAAAACCCCGGCCTGGTAGTAGGCGTACTTGGCTGCATGGCCGAGCGTTTGAAATCGAAATTTTTAGAAGAAGAAAAGCTGGTTGATGTAGTGGTTGGCCCGGATGCTTACCGCGACCTGCCAAACTTGATTGAACAGGTCGACGGCGGCCAAAAGGCGGTAAATGTGCTGCTTTCGCGCGAGGAAACTTATGCTGATATAAGCCCGGTGCGTTTAAATAGCAATGGTATCAACGCCTTTGTATCTATAATGCGTGGCTGCGATAACATGTGCTCGTTTTGCGTAGTGCCGTTTACCCGTGGCCGCGAACGCAGCCGCGACCCGCAATCGATAGTTGCCGAGTGCGCCGGTTTGTTTAACAATGGCTACCGCGAGATTACTTTGCTTGGGCAAAACGTGGATTCGTACAAATGGAAACCCGAAAGTCCGGAAGTCCGAAAGTCCGAAAGTGAAAAACCGGTTTTAGGGATGGACTTACTTGATAAAGTACTTGCATCGGGTGAGGATTTAAGCGTGATGTATAACCACACGGTTGAAGAGGGTGACGTTACCTTTGCAAACCTGTTGGAAATGGTGGCACTGATAAGCCCTGAGTTGCGCGTGCGTTTCTCCACCTCGCACCCTAAGGATATCACTGACGACGTGTTGCACACCATTGCTAAGTACGATAACATCTGTAACTATATCCACCTGCCGATACAATCGGGCAACAGCCGCGTGCTGAAGCTGATGAACCGTACTTATAACAGGGAGTGGTACATGGACAGGGTAGCTGCAATAAACCGCATCATCCCGAATTGTGCCATATCGACCGATATAATTACCGGCTTTTGCAGCGAAACAGAAGAGGAGCACCAGGATACTTTAAGTATGATGGACCATGTGCAATTTTATTTTGCCTACATGTTTATGTACTCCGAAAGGCCGGGAACACTGGCAGCAAAACGCTATGCCGATGATATACCCGATGCAGCAAAAAAACGCCGTTTACAGGAAGTAGTAGCCAGACAGCAAGAACATTCGCACGAGCGGTTGAAAAAGTTAGTCGGCACCACGCAAAGGGTATTAATAGAAGGTTTTTCAAAAAAATCGAATAAGGATTATTCAGGCAGAAGCGACCAGAATACGGTTGTAGTTTTTCCGGTAGGGGAAGAGTACAAACCCGGGGAGTATATCAACGTACTAATCGAGCGATGCACAACGGCGACGCTCATCGGTATCCCCCAAACCCCCTAAAGGGGAGTTACGTATTGGCGGGTATAGTTATGGCTTGCAGCTTAGGGCTGTTGATGAGTTATAAATAATAATAGTAAAAAAACGTCCTCCTCCCCTTTAGGGGTTGGAGGCCTAAGATTCCCCCTTTAGGGGGCCAGGGGGCATGGAGATACAAGAAATTAAACAACGCTTTGGAATAATCGGTAATTCGCCGTTATTGAACCGGGCAATAAATATAGCCAACCAGGTTGCGCCAACCGATATTTCGGTTTTGATAACCGGCGAGAGCGGGAGTGGTAAGGAAGTGTTTTCGCACATTATACACCAGATGAGTCCGCGCAAGCATGGGCCGTTCATTGCGGTTAACTGCGGGGCCATACCCGAGGGTACGATCGACTCCGAATTGTTCGGGCACGAAAAAGGAGCTTATACCGGGGCCGTTGGTGAGCGTAAAGGCTATTTTGAAACTGTTAACGGCGGCACTATATTTTTAGATGAAATTGCCGAAATGCCTTTGGGTACCCAGGCACGTTTGCTGCGGGTGCTGGAGTCGGGGCAGTATATTAAAGTGGGCTCATCAAAGGTTGAGAAAACCAATGTACGTGTAATAGCTGCAACCAATGTTGATGTGTACGATGCCGTTAGAAATGGCAAGTTCCGCGAGGATTTATATTACCGTCTAAACACCGTACCGCTGCGTATACCGCCATTGCGCGACAGGAAAGAAGATGTTTACCTTTTGTTTCGCAAATTCACATCCGACTTTACCGATAAATATCGCACGCCGCCGATCCAGCTCGATGAAGAGGCACAACAGGTATTAATTAATTACTCGTGGCCGGGTAATGTGCGCCAGCTAAAAAATATGGCCGAACAACTGGCCGTTTTGGAGCGCGACCGGGTGATTACAGGGCAAACGTTATTGGGCTATATCCCCATGGAGGTAAATGGCCGCAACCTGCCCATGCGGGTTGACAACCAGTCGAAAGAAGATTTTTCGGAACGCGATATTTTATACAAAGTGCTTTTTGATATGAAACGCGATATGGTTGAGCTGAAGAAACTGGTGGCTGATATTATTGAGCACGGCGGCGTTTCTATCAACCATGCCAATCATTCGCAAACAATAAACCAGCTGTACAGGGATATTGATTTGCCAAATAATGCGGAGTCGCAATTTACTTTGCAGCAACCCGTTATTAGCAATAATAACAATGCCAATCCTTATAATATAACCCAGGATGCCGAGGAGGTAGAGGAATCGTTATCCCTTATTGATAAAGAATCGGACCTGATACGGAAAGCATTGAAAAAGCATAAGGGCAAACGCAAGCTGGCTGCCAACGAGCTGGGAATATCAGAAAGAACTTTGTACAGAAAAATAAAAGAATTAAATTTATAACGATGAGAATAAAGGGGGCTGCGTTAACACTTATTGGTTTAGTTTGGCTGTTACAGGCATGCACTTATAAGCTTAGCCTTAACGGGGCGTCTATCCCGGCTAATTTGAAAACCCTAAGGGTTGAGTTTTTTGAAAATACGGCTCCGCTTGTAGTAAATACTTTAAGTCAGCAATTTACCGAAGCCTTAAAGGAACGTATCCGAAACACAACCAGCCTTAGCGTTGTTAATGGCGAAGCTGATGCGTCAATGTCTGGCACAATTACCGACTATAACATAGCGCCGGTATCTGTACAGGCCACCAATAATACGACAGCGCCACTTGCCGACCAAACGCGTTTAACCATTACGGTAAATGTAATATATAAGTATGATGCCGATAAAAAGCTTAGTTTTGAACAACCATTTACAAAATATAAAGATTTTAAAGGCGAACTCGGCTCGCAGGAGCAGGCGCTGATACAGGATATTACTAAGCAGTTGACTGAGGATATTTTTAACAAGGCTTTCGCAAATTGGGATTAATTCGTATTTTCAACCACCGTGGATCAAAATTATAATAACAATCAGAACGAATTTTTATGGACATTGCTGGCCAATCCTGCCGACGATGCCCAACAGTATAATTATAATTTACAACGGCTGGTTAATGATTTTCCGCAAAGCGGTATCTTACAAGCCCTGCTTGCCCACACCAGCGATGAAAAGAATTTACGGCAGGCATCGGTTTATTTTAATGCAAAGGCACTTTATAAATTAATAAATGCACCTGCATCGTTCATAGGTGTGGCCGATGAGAAAATTATTGTTCAAAACGGCGCCCGGCCTTTAAACTACAATGGGTACCAGCAGCATGATACAAACGCCGGTAACGCTGAAAACTATTTTAGCGACCCCGCCGATGTTGAAACTTTAACCGCTGCCGATGAACTTCCTTCAACCGAGCATGAAACTACTCATCCTGCAGTTGACGAACACCATACCGCCCATGATACAGCGGCTTTGCATAATCAACCTGTGGAAGAGATGGTTGAAAATTATGTAGCCGAAGAACAGGTAGCCCCGACACATGAGCATTACCAGGCAGACGAAAATCCGGTTGCTGAAGTACCTGCCGACTTAACCGGCGGGCATGAAGCCGCACAGGCAGAAGAACTGGCGCCTGCTAACAGCGGGGATGTTCATGAGACTGCTGCAAACGATATTATACAAGAACTGCCGGTTGCCGAGCCTATAATAAACTATGCCGCCGGTATGGGGCACAGGCTTCCGCCGGAACCGATTGATGGTGGGGACTTACCGCCTGTACAGGATGCGGATGCAATCCTTGAGGAAACGCATTTACCGCCGCCAATCCCGGCAGAAAATATGGTTGACGAACACGTTGACACCGAAATGCATGCGCCATTGCATGAAGAGCATTTGGTGGTTGACTCGTCTGCTCAGGAGGAACATCCAACGCCGCCAATTCCAGGCGAACACTGGGCAGTGGATGCTGCTGCTCCGGAAGCACACATACCGCCGCCTGTTCCTGAAGAGCATTGGGCAGCGGATGCTGCAGACGAAGCACACACGCCGCCACCAGTCCCTGAAGAGCATTTGGTGGTTGATGCTGCAGACGAAGCACACACGCCGCCACCTGTTCCTGAAGAGCATTGGGCAGTGGATACTGTAGACGAAGCACACACGCCGCCACCAGTCCCTGAAGAGCATTTGGTGATTGATGCTGCAGACGAAGCACACACGCCGCCACCTGTTCCTGAAGAACATTGGGCAGTGGATGCTGCGCCGGAAGCACACACGCCGCCACTGGTTCCTGAAGAGCATTGGGCAGTGGATGCTGCTGCGCCGGAAGCACATACCCC
>JBDUDE010000964.1:0-3941 GCA_040003105.1 Mucilaginibacter sp.
GATAATGCTAATTTGAGAGTAGCCGGGATTGAGAGCCTGGCTATTCTTATTTTATACCCCTTCCCCCCCAATTTCTGCTACAATATTAATACGCCATCAGTGCCGCTGCTTTGTTACCTTAGCCTAACAAATAAAACTATGAAACAGCTATTATGCCTTGTGTTTTTTATGGCAGGTACTGTGTACTGCAGTGCGCAAAAATTTATGCCTGCGCTAAATCTTGTAAAAGATAGCAGCTACTATTTAAACTTTTCGGTGAACTCACAGGCGGGCGAAGTAGTGGACGGCCAGCAAAACACAATTAACATAGATTATGTTTACAAAATGGCCTTTAAAGTACTCGCTGTTTCCGATTCGGTTTATAATATGGAGGTGAATATCCGTTCGGTTAGCATGAAAATAGAAGTGGCGGGGTTTACTACTGAAATAGATTCAAAGAAAAACGATCCGCAGGATACGCTGTCGACCATAATAGCGGGTATAATAAACAAGCCTTTTAATGCAGAGATCACCAAAAAAGGCCGGGTAAAGTCGGTCACTAATCTCGACAAATTATTGAATATCCTGTTAAATTCGGAACCCACTAATGCGAAACGGCAGCAGGCCAGGGCGTTGTTTACACAATCATTCGGGTTAAACGCATTCAGGGGCAGCCTGGAGGCGGGTATTGCCATCTTTCCGGATGCACCCATTGCCAAAAATGATAAGTGGGTAATAAACACAGCATTTGAAAACACGGCCAGGGTAGCAGTACGTGTAAATTACCAGCTGGCCGACATAGCTGCCGGGCTTTACATTATTCACGGCGAAGGTACTTTAACCAGCGACAAGGATGCCGTGCCATCGCAGGTAAACGGCATGCCTGTAAAATATGATTTGAATGGCTCGGTACTTTCCGACATCAGGGTTGATAAAAAAACCGGGTGGATACGCGAGGCGAAAATGAAGCAAATAATGATGGGCAGCATGCAGATACTTGGCAACCCCAAACTGCCAGGCGGGATGACCGTTCCGATAACTTACACTACCGAGGGCACTACAACCAACAAATAAAACATTTTAATATCGAACATCGAATTTCGAATTTCCAACACTGAAGTTTCTTTCATTATTTGATATTTAATATCCGATGTTCGACATTTTTAGCTTTATCAGGGCTTCGCTTATCTCCAGTACCCGCCTACCCAAACATAACCGCGATGATGGTGCCTCCACCTGCCTTGCACCCAAACTGCGCGCGGGCGTGGCGGTTCGGCCCAGTAGCCTTCTTTATAAACATAGGTACCGCCACTTGGCACCCACTCTTCAGATACCCAAACATGGCGCGGCGTTGGGCGCACAGGGTGTACCGCAACAATCGTACGCGGGCGCCCCAAACGTGCCCTCACAACAATTTGCGCCTGGCTGCTTGCAGCGGCAAACAAGGATAGCGCCGAAAATAGCATCAAAATTCTTCCGTACTTTTTCATGGTAAAATTTAATTTGTTTTGTTGGTAAGACGATTTACGCCCGCGGGGGTTTAAAAATAATTTCACATTACCGGAAGCCCCCTCTAAATCTTCCCCGGTTGGGGAGACTTTAACTTCGTGCTTTTAATTCATTCTTAAAGCCCTCCCTACGGGCAGGGTTGGGTGGGGCATCTTCAAATCATCAAATTTTCCCATCTTCAAATCATAATTTCCTCATCTTCAAATCATCAAATTATAGCATTTTCAAATTAAAACTTATCTTCGCTTATATGTCACCGGCTGAAGCAAAAACCCGAATAGAATCGTTAACGTCCGAATTAAAACAGCACAATTACAACTATTATGTGCTGGCAATGCCAACTATTGCTGATTACGATTTTGATAAAAAACTGGAAGAATTAAGCGCGCTCGAAAAGCAATACCCGGAGTTTGCCGACCCCAACTCCCCTACCCAACAAGTTGGCGGCGATATCACCAAGGATTTTGTAACCGTAACACACCGCTGGCCGATGCTCTCGCTGGGCAATACCTATAACGAGCAGGAGCTGCTCGACTTCGATCAGCGTATCCGCAAGGCCATCGGCGATAATTTTGAGTATGTGTGCGAGTTGAAGTTCGATGGCCTATCGATGAGCCTTACTTATGAGGATGGCTTACTCGTACGTGCCGTTACCCGCGGCGACGGCATACAGGGCGATGATGTAACCACCAATGTACGCACCATCAACACCATACCCAAACGCCTTAAACATGGCGATTACCCGAGCCAGTTTGAAATACGGGGCGAGGTGTTTATGCACCTTAAAGCTTTTGAACGATTAAATAATGAACGCGTGGACGCAGGTGAAGTACCTTATGCCAACCCGCGCAACTTTGCATCGGGCACCATAAAAATGCAGGATTCGGCCGAGGTGGCCCGCCGTCCGCTGGATTGTTTCCTGTACTTCCTGTATACCGAAAGGCTGCTGTTCAGAACACATTGGGAAAGCCTGCAGGCTGTAAAAAACTGGGGCTTCCATACCAATGAACACAGCAAGCTGTGCGGCACCATTGACGATGTTTTTAAATTCATCAGCTATTGGGATAAAAACCGTTTCGACCTGAGCTACGACATTGATGGGATTGTTATAAAGGTAAACAGCTACGCGCAACAGCAGGAACTGGGCTTTACAGCTAAATCGCCGCGTTGGGCCATAGCCTACAAATACAAAGCCGAGCAGGTGCAAACCGAACTACTGGCTGTTACCTACCAGGTAGGCCGCACAGGCGCTGTTACACCTGTTGCCAATTTGAAACCTGTATTATTGGCTGGCACCACCGTAAAACGGGCAACCTTACACAATGCCGACGAAATTGAAAAAAGGCTAAAGCTGCACGAACATGATTGGGTGTTTGTGGAGAAGGGGGGCGAGATTATCCCCAAAATTATCAGCGTAAACCTTGATAAGCGCAGCCCGGATGCCAAACCGGTACGATATTTAACTCATTGCCCGGAGTGCGGGACAGAACTTATCCGCAAGGAAGGTGAAGCTGCCTCGTACTGCCCTAATGATGAAGGCTGCCACCCGCAGATAGTTGGCAAAATGCAGCATTTCATCAGTCGCAAGGCAATGAATATTGATGGGCTGGGTGACGAAACTATCGAAACGCTATATCAAAATAAATTCATCAGCCGCATAAGTGATATTTACGACCTCGAGCAACACAGCGATGAGTTAAAGAAAATGGGGCGCTTCGGCGAAAAATCCATTAACAATATGTTGGCGGGTATTGAAAAATCGAAAGAAATGCCTTTCGAAAAAGTGCTGTTTGGCCTGGGCATCCGTTATGTTGGCGAAACAGTAGCTAAAAAACTGGCTATTCATTTTAAAAATATCGACAAGCTTTCATCCGCTACTTTTGATGAACTAATTACGGCCGAAGAAATAGGCGAACGCATTGCACTAAGTATTATTGAATATTTTAGCGATGAAAAACATAAACAGGAAATTGAAAAGCTAAAAACACAGGGGCTACAGTTTGTAACGGTTGAAAAAGAAGTAAAACTGGCCAGCGAAAAGCTTAGCGGTCAATCATTTATTATATCCGGTGTGTTTGAGAAGTTTTCGCGCGATGAACTGAAGGATATCATCGAGCAAAACGGGGGCAAAATAGTAGGCAGCATATCTGCCAAATTAAATTTCCTGGTAGCTGGTGACAATATGGGGCCGGCTAAATTGGAAAAAGCACAAAAGCTGAATATCCCGATAATAAGTGATGCAGAATTATTTAAAATGCTGGTCTGACAGTATATATAATCTTTGTTAATTTAACTTTAAGTTATCGTTTTAATATATTGATATATTTAGGCAATAAGTTGTGTCATTTTCACACAAAAATTTTTATTCTATCGCAGAAAGCTCTATATTAGTTGCTTCATATGGTGGGCATCCTGCTCACCTATTGTGATAAGGTTTAGGTTAAAGCCTCCAA
>JBDUDE010000354.1:0-3941 GCA_040003105.1 Mucilaginibacter sp.
ATATTCAGGGCCTGCCAGCACCACATCATCCTGGTTTTTAAACCGGGTCTCGGGAGCACCGGCCTTGTTATTAACAAACACATTTGGCTGCGACAGCGTAAAAAATGGCGCTGATAAATCTATTCCAGTGGCCTGGCTTTTAACTGCGGCAGGCAGGGGGCCGCAAACACCACTGTTATAGCCCACTTCGCCTTGGAATGAGTAGTTGGACACCACCCGGTAAATACGGTCGCCATCATTATGAAATTTGTCGAACGTAACTTCAAAATGCACAATAAGGTATATCACTATGGCCGCGCTTGTGCCTATCAGAAGCCCTGTAATATTTATCAGGGTAAACAATTTATGCTTTCTGAATCCACGGAAAGCAATTTTTAAATAATTTTTTATCATTTTACTGGTTCATTAGTTCAATTGTTCATTAGTTCATTGGTGGACGGCGGGTTAACTTTCAATTCGCCGCTAACTGCTACTGCCTACTGCCTACTCACTTCTCAAGCTTTTCACCGGATTTGCAATGGCTGCTTTAATAGTTTGAAAGCTCGACGTAAATACCGCAGCCAATAGCATCCCTGCGCCGCTTGCGGCAAATATCCACCAGCTAATAGGTGTTTTATCAGCATAGCCTTCCATCCACTTGTTCATAGCATACCAGGCTATGGGTGTAACCAGTATAAACGCCAGCAGTATCAGCCATATCAATTCCGATGACAACAAGGTTACGATTTGTGCTACCGATGCTCCCAACACTTTACGCACCCCAATTTCTTTGGTGCGCTGGTTAGTGGTATAAATTGCAAGGCCCAATAAACCCAGGCAGCTTATAAATATCGAGAGCCCCGTTGCCCAGCTCAGCAGTTTTGATGTACGCTGCTCCCGGTCGTAAAATTTAGCTATCGATTCATCATAAAAATGATAATCAAAATCGTCCTCGGGATAAATGGACTTGTATTGCTTTTCCATAGCAGCAATTGCCTTTTTCCATTCATTACCCCCTTCTGTTTGCGGCTTTAAGGCGATATGGAATGTATTTGTCTGGTACGCGCGGGTGCCAAACCTGATGGCACAAGGGTTTATGGGCGATTGTAACGAATGCTCATAAAAATCGGCCACCACTCCTACTATTTCCATTCCATCGCCGCCATTAAACTTGGTGAGCCGTTTGCCGATAGCGTCATGCGGATTTTTAAAACCAAGCAGCCGGGCGTATTTATTATTGATTAAAAAACCTGTGGCAGTATCAGTCTTCTCAATATTTCTTCCGGCCAGCAGCTTAATATTATATACCTTAATGTAATTTTGATCGCCGTTTTTCACTTCCACGCTGGTCCTGATCTCTTTTTTTCCATCCATGTAAACGCCTACCGTTGTATTTGTATTATTTGACGATGGCGCAGCCGAGCCCACGCTTATCAGTTCAGCCTGCGGAATAGATTGCAACCGGTTGAATAGTACCTGGTTTTTGTCTTTGGTCATATTTTTCCATGGCGTTTGTATATAAACAATCGCATCCTTTTTAAAGCCCAGGTCTTTATGCAATGCATAGTAAATTTGCTTGCTTACCAAAACCGTAGCCATTATAAAAAATTGCGCAATTACAAATTGCGAAACTGTTAACGATTTACGCAACCATGCGTTCCTGGTTTTATTGCTGTTGCTTTGTGCCTGGTTTTTAAGCACCAGCACCGGTTTATAGCCGGAAAGGATAAGCGCGGGGTAAAGGCCTGAAAGAATGCTTACAACAATAGTAAGTGCCACAAGAAATGCAATAATATCAGGGCGGTGAATAAAATCGGCTTTTATTCCGGGGGCAATAAAATCAGCAAATGTCTTTAATATAACAGGGGCCAATATTGTGGCAATAATAACTGCAAAAAGCGTAATGAAAAAAGTTTCGCTTAAAAACTGTGTCACCAACTGCATGCGGCTGCTGCCCATGGTTTTGCGTATGCCAATTTCTTTGGCCCTTTGGGCAGCCTGCGCAGTAGTTAAATTCACAAAATTGATGCAGCCCAACAATAACAGGAAAGCACCAATCACAAGCAGGCCATATAAAGTAGTCTTATTTGCTGACGAGCCGAAGTCGAACGTGCCGTATTTTTCACTAAAATGAATGTCGGAAAGGGGCTCAAGGGCAAATACCTGGGTAGTACCTTTTTCTTCAGGCTTAGGCGGATTGCTCTTTTTTAATATCGTATTCAGTTGTTTTTCGATATTTGCTACGGCTGTTTTTGGCGATAATTTCACAAAAAGTTCAGAGGCAGAATTGGTGTTCCCCCACTCCTTTAGTCCAAGCTGTTCGCCCACGCCTTTATCGGCAGCGCCTGTACTATAGGATATAAAATCGTGGAAAACGAAGTCGGTATTTTCAACCGGGGTTTGCACTATTCCGGCAACGGTTGTTCTCAAGGTATCATAAGTAACCACTTTGCCTATTATTTGGTCGTAACCCAACCCCGGGAAGTAAAGCTTCGCCCGCTCCGATGTTAAAACCACCTGATTGGGTGCGTCCAGCGCGCCGGTTCGTGAACCTGCAAGCCATACATAATCAAAAATTTTAAAGTAGGCCTGGTCTGTAAAGGCAATTTTATCCTGCGCCTTAAACTTTGTTGGAGCGTTTTTTTGCTTGCCGGCAATAAACACATCCGGCGATATGACATAAATTGGCGTCGACAGCTCAATGCCGGTCGCCTGTGTTTTAACTGCGCCGGCTAATGGTCCGCAAACGCCGGCAGTATAGCTTGGGTTACCCTGGAAGGTAAAATTAGTTACCACCCTGTAAATCCGGTCGGCATCCCTGTGCGATTTATCGAAAGTTAAATCGTAATGAACAATAAGATATATTACCAACGAGGCGCTGATGCCTATCGATAAGCCGATAATATTAATCAGCGTAAATAACTTATGCTTGCGGAATCCGCGGAAAGCAATTTTTAAATAATTTTTAATCATGATATTGGTTCATTAGTTCAATTGTTCATTGGTGTTCAATAGTTCATAATTGATGGTTCATAGTTCATAGCCGAAACCGTTTCAACTAATCTCCTGTCTCTAACCTCTAATCACTCCGATCGCAAGCTCTTTACCGGGTTCATCATCGCTGCTTTTATCGATTGGAAACTGATGGTTACAAAAGCGATAATCAACGCCAATAAACCGGCCAATAAAAGCACCCACCAGCTAATATCAATATGAAATGCGAACCCGCCCAGGAACCATTTTTTCATCACAAAATAGGCAATCGGCAAACCGATAAACGCCGCTACAATCACCAATTTCAAAAAGTCTTTGGAGAGCTCCCGAACAATCTGCGTAATGCTGGCGCCCAATACCTTGCGAACGCCTATTTCTTTAATGCGCTGGGTAATAGTAAAGGCCGAAAGACCAAATAAGCCCAGGCATGCTATAAATATGGCAATGCACGAAAATATGGTGAACAAGCTGCCCTGTTGTTGCTCGCTGTTATAAAGTTGGCCGAATTTCTCATCCAAAAAGGTGTAGTCAAACGGCGTTTCGGGAAGATATTTATGCCAGGTATCCTGGATGGCCTGGATAGCGGCCCTGGGGTTATTGCCATCGATTTTTATCGACATTTTATGGAAATTGCTATTTTGCGGCGATGGCATGGAAAACAGTAACGGTATAATTTTCTGATGTAAGGACTCGAAATGAAAATCCTTCACTACTCCGATTATTTTACCCTTAGTGTTCCCGTATTGCAGATCACGGCCTGTCGCGTTTTCATTTTTCCAACCAAATTGCTTTACAGCCTCTTCATTAATTACAAAGTTGTTAGTATCGGTCGAAAATTCCTTTGAGAAATTTCGGCCGGATGCCATCTGCATGCCAAAAGTTGGAATAAAGCCGTAGTCGGTAGCGAGGTACTTTAAATCAATTTTCACGGCCTGTAATGAGCCGCCCTCAATTAATGAAGCATTTTG